>JAHFEM010000030.1 GCA_023248505.1 Nitrospirota bacterium | reverse complement strand
CCGATTTTCGGGCCGCCTGAATCAGCCGCTCGGCCCCGGCGGGATCGATTCCTTCTTCTTCGGCGAGCACCGGCGTTTCATAAAGGCTCCGGAGATTGTAGCTGTAGCGCCACATATAATTGAAGGCGCGGGCGGCGGTGTCGGGATAAGAAAAAGTCGGAATGCCGGCGCGGTTTAAGATCGTGATCCCGGCGGCGACATCGGCCCCCCCCATCCAGCTCGCGAGAAGCGGTTTCCCGTCGAGCCGGGCGAACGACTTCAGCCGCTCGGCGGTCTGGGTCGGGTCGGTCATTGCCTGCGGGGCGAGGATGGCGAGGAGGGCGTCGCTGTTCGGGTCCTTCGCGACGATTTCCACCGCCTGCGCGTAGCGCTCGGCGCTCGCATCGCCCAAGATATCGATGGGGTTACCACGGCTCCAATGAGGCGGGAGAATGCGGTTGAGCGCCTCGGTCGTCTCCGGCGCCGGTTCGGCCAGCGTTCCTCCGCCCAAGATCAGGGCGTCGGTCGCCAGCACCCCCGGACCGCCGGCGTTCGTCAATATGGTGAGGCGCGGCCCCTTGGGACGCGGCTGTTTGGCGAGCACCTCGGCCATGTAGAAGAGGTCGGCGATGCTGTTCACCCGGAGCACGCCGGAGCGGCGGAAGGCGGCGTGCAGCACTTCGTCGCTCCCGGTGAGCGCCCCGGTGTGGGAAGCGGCCGCTTTCGCCGCCGCGGAGGTTCGCCCCGCTTTAATCACGATGATCGGCTTGGTCAGCGCCACTTCCCGCGCGGCGGAGAGGAACGCGCGGGCATCCCCGATCGACTCCATGTAGAGGACGATGCTCTGCGTCCGGGGATCGTTGCCGAGGTAGTCGATCAGATCGCCCCAGTTTACGTCGAGCATCGATCCGATCGAGACGAAGGCGGAGAAGCCGACCATTTCCTGCAGGCTCCAATCGAGAATGGCCGTGCAGAGCGCGCCGCTCTGGCTGATGAAGCCGACACTCCCGGGCCGCGCCATCGTCCCTGCAAACGTCGCGTTGAGTCCGGAGAGGGGGCTCATCACCCCGAGACAGTTGGGGCCGATGATCCGCATCTTCCCCCGCCGCGCCTCGGCGAGGATCTCCCGCTCCAGCTCGGCCCCGGCCGGCCCCGCTTCCTTGAAGCCGGCCGAGATGATGATCGCTCCCCGCACCCCGGCCTCGACGCATTCGCGGATCACCCCCGGCACCGTCTGCGCCGGGGTGGCGACGACGGCGAGATCGACCGGCTCCGGCACCGATGCGACATTCGGATAGGCCTTGATCCCCAGCACGCTGGCCCGCTTGGGATTGATCGGAAAGACGACCCCGCCGAAGGGGCTTCCGATCAGGTTTCGGAGGATCGTTCTCCCGACGCTCCCTTCGTTTTCGGTGGCGCCGACCAGCGCGACCGTTTTCGGCGCGAAGAAGAGGTCGAGAGGGTGGTGCCGGGTTCGAAGAAGATCATGGGCCGGCTCCCGCTCCGGGAGAGGGTGGGACGCCGGATGTTTCGGTTTGATCTTGGACATCGGGTCTCCGTAGGGTGGTCCTTCGTTTTAGAGGGCGATCCTTGCGGTCGCCCGAATCGGCCAGAGCGAATACACGGTGAAGCAGCGCCGGCAAGATACAATCGTATCATCTGATCCAGAGGTTGGCCAGCCGCCCGACCCCATACCCCGCCACCGCCGCCAGACCGGCGATGGCAACCATTTCAAGGCCGCTGCGCCACCAGCGCTGGCGGGTCAGACGCCCCTTCAACCCTCCGAAGAGGAAAAGGGTGGAGAACGTGCCGAGAATCGAAACCGGAACCGCCGCGTCGATCGAGAGGGCCAGGTAGGGAAGCACCGGAACGAGGCCGCCGACGACATAGGCGATCCCCATCACGAGCGCATTGCCGGCCGGGTGTTCCATTTGCGCCGCGGAGATGCCGAGCTCCTTGTGGGCCATGTCCTCCAGGAGAAGGTCCTTATCGCTGAGCAGCCGATTTGCGATCATCTCGATCTCCTCGTCGCGATAACCGCGCTCCCGGTACATCGCCCAGATTTCCCGCCGCTCCCCCTCGGGGTCTCTTGCAATCGTTTCCGCTTCCTCTCGAAGAAGGCGTTGGAGGTATTGCCGCTGCGATTTCGAGGAGAGGTAAGAGCCGGCCGCCATCGAGAGCGATTCGACCGTGATGATCACGATTCCGGAAATGATCACCGTGACCCTGCTCTCGGTCCCTTCCGCGATGCCGGTCAGGGCGCCGAGGGTCGAGACGAGACCGTCCTGGACTCCGAAGACCGCATCGCGCAGCCGGCGCCGGAGGATGTTGGAGATCCAGCTGCTTCCGGCGGCGCCAGGACGATCTTCAGATGGGTCCGTTTTCATAAGTCCCTCAGACGATCTGCCGTCTGCGCCCGATTTCCATTTTAGATCCAGGGGCGGACATGCGGGTCCGCCACTGCGAATCGGAAATGTCACGCCGCCGACATGACGACCTTGAGCGCCTTTTCCTTCGCCGCATTCCCGAAGGTGTCGTAGGCCTTCATGATGTCGTTCAGGCCAAAGCGATGGGTGATGAACTGCTTCGGCTGCAGCTTTCCCGATTTGACCATCTTCAGCAGCATCGGGGTGGTCTCGGTATCGACCAAGCGGGTGGTGAGGGTGATGTTGTGGGACCAGAGCTTTTCCATATGGAGCAGGACCGGCTTGCCGTGAACGCCGATGTTGGCGATGTGGCCGCCGGCGGCGACGATCTTCTCGCAGAGTTCAAAGGTCGCCGGAATGCCGACCGCCTCGATCGCGACATCGGCCCCCTTTCCGTCGGTCAGCCCCATCACGTTCTCGACCGCCCGGCCGTCGCCGCTGTGGATGGTCCGCGTCGCTCCGAACTTCCTGGAGACGTCGAGGCGATTGTCGTCCATGTCGATCATGATGATCTCGGCGGGGGAGTAGAGCTGCGCGGTCGTCAGCGCGGCCAGTCCGATCGGCCCCGCCCCGACGATGGCGACGACGTCCCCCGGCTTCACCTTCCCGTTCAACACCCCGCATTCGAAGCCGGTCGGGAGGATGTCGCTCAACATCGTCAGCGCTTCCTCATCGACCCCCTCCGGAATCTTGTAGAGGCTGGTGTCGGCGAAGGGGATTCGGACATACTCCGCCTGGGTGCCGTCGATCGTGTTCCCCAAGATCCAGCCGCCGCCGTTCTCACAGTGCGAATACATCCCCTTCTTGCAGTTGGCGCAGCGGCCGCAGGAGGTGATGCAGGAGATCAGAACAGGGTCGCCGGCGCGGAAGCTTCCGACGGCCGCGCCGGCCTGGTCGATGACGCCGACCCCTTCGTGGCCGAGGATGCGCCCGTCGGTGACGGTCGGCACATCCCCTTTGAGAATATGCAGGTCGGTCCCGCAGATCGTCGTCTTCGTGATTTTGACGATCGCATCGGTCGGCGACTGAATCGCCGGCTTCGGTTTTTCCTCCCAGGCCCGTTTGCCCGGGCCGTGATAAACAAGTGCTTTCATGGCGGATCCTCCTTTGATTAAATTTATTTCATGCCGCCCGCGCCCGCTCGGTTTCCAGAATCATCAGCGTGGTCTTCATCACCGCGTCGGGGTTGAGCGAAATGCTGTCGATCCCCTCTTCCACCAGGAAGCGGGCGAACTCCGGATAGTCGCTCGGGGCTTGGCCGCAGATCCCGATCTTGCGCCCCTTCGCCTTCGCCGCCCGGATGACGGTCGCGATCATCTTTGTGACCGCCGGGTTGCGCTCGTCGAAGATCGGGGCGACGATCGACGAGTCGCGATCGACCCCCAGGACCAACTGCGTCAGGTCGTTGGAGCCGATCGAGAAGCCGTCGAAGAGCTCGGCGAATTGATCGGCGAGCAGGACGTTGCTCGGAATCTCGCACATTACATAGAGCTCCAGACCCCCTTCGCCGCGGCGCAGGCCGTGCTTTTCCATCTCGGCGATGACCTTCTTCCCCTCTTCCACGGTCCGGCAGAAGGGGACCATCAGCTTGACGTTCGTGAGCCCCATCTCGTCGCGGACCTTCTTCATCGCCCGGCACTCCAGGGCGAAGCCGTCCCGGTATTTCGGATGATAGTAGCGCGAGGCGCCGCGGAAGCCGAGCATCGGGTTCTCCTCGGCCGGCTCGTAGCGCTTCCCGCCGATCAGGTTGGCGTATTCGTTGGTCTTAAAATCGCTGAGCCGCACGATCACATCATTCGGGTAGAAGGCGGCGCCGATCATCGCGACCCCCTGGGCGAGCTTGTCGACGAAGAATTGGGGCTTGTCCGAATAGGTCGCGGTCAAGCGATCGATCTCGGCCTTCACGGAGGGATCTTCCATCTGGCCGTAGTCGATCAGCGCCATCGGATGAATCTGGATGTAGTTGCTGATGATGAACTCCTCCCGCGCGAGGCCGACGCCGTCGTTCGGGATGAAGGAGAGGCCGAACGCCTCCTGCGGATTGGCGACGTTCATCATCACCTGCGTTCTCGGCCGGCCCATCCCCTTGAGATCGATCCGATCGACGTCGAAGGGGAGCTTCCCTTCGTAGACGAATCCGGTCTCCCCCTCGGCGCAGGAGACGGTGATCTCCTGGCCGTCCTTCAACACCTCGGTCGCTTTCTCCGCCCCGACGATGGCGGGGAGTCCCAGCTCGCGGCTGACGATCGCGGCGTGGGCCGTCCGTCCTCCCCGGTTGGTGATGATCGCCGCCGCTTTCTTCATGATCGGCTCCCAATCGGGGTCGGTCTTGTCGGTCACCAGAATCTCGCCGGCGTTGAATTGATGGAGCTGCGCGACGTTCTTGATGACGTGCGCCTTGCCGGTCGCGATCTTCTCCCCCACGCTCCGGCCGGTGACGAGGACCGCTCCCCGCTGCTTGAGCCGGTAGACCTCCATGACGGTCCGATCCCGCTGCGATTGGACCGTCTCGGGACGGGCCTGGACGACGAAGAGCTCTCCGGTCAAACCATCCTTCGCCCACTCCATGTCCATGGCCGAGGGATGGTTTGCCTTTTCAGAGTAGTGATCTTCGATGATGCAGGCCCAGCGGGCGAGGGTGAGGATCTCGTCGTCGGAGAGGGCGAATCTGACCCGGTCGTCGGGGGGGACCGGGACGTTCTTCGTCATCTTCCCGCCGCCGATGTCGTAGACGAGCTTGAACTCTTTGTTCCCGACGAGCTTCTGAAGGATCGGCCGAAAGCCCTGCAACAGGGTCGGCTTGAAGACGGTGTACTCGTCGGGGTTGACCGAGCCCTGGACGACATTCTCTCCCAAGCCGTAAGCGGCGTTGATCAGGACGGCGTTCTTGAAGCCGGTTTCGGTGTCGATCGAAAACATGACGCCGGAGGAGGCGAGATCGGAGCGGACCATCCGTTGGACCCCGATCGAGAGGGCGATCTTCATGTGATCGAAGCCTTTATCGACCCGATAGGAGATCGCCCGGTCGGTGAAGAGGGAGGCGAAACAGCGCTTGCAGGCGTCGAGGAGCGCCGCATGTCCTTGCACATTCAAATAGGTTTCCTGCTGCCCGGCAAAGCTGGCGTCGGGGAGGTCTTCGGCGGTGGCGCTGCTTCGAACGGCGACATCGAGCGGAGGGGGGGCTCCTTCGCTGAGTCGGTCGTAGGCGGAGAGGATCTCCTCCTCCAGGTCGTTTGGAAGCGAGGCGGCGAGAATCGCCTGCCGGACCTGAAGGCCGCGGCGGCGGAGGTTCCCGATGTCGCCGGTGTCGAGGCCGCGGAGGATCTCGGCCATCTTTCGGTCGAGTTTCGCTTCGCTCAGGAAATGACGATAGGCCTCGGCGGTGACGGCGAAGCCGTTCGGAACTTTCACCCCCTGGGCCGACAGCTCCCGGACCATCTCGCCGAGCGAAGCGTTCTTTCCCCCCACGAGCGGAACATCGCCGATCCCGATTTCATTAAACCAGCGGATGTAACGTTGCCTTGGATTGGCGGCCATCTTCTTGCTCCTTCTGTTTGATCCCTCAGGGGGGCGATCGCTCCTAGCGCATCCTGCGATCAGAGCGGCGACCGCGATGCTCGCCCGGACCGCACCGGCCGCGCAGGGCGCCCCCCTTGCTCATCGGTTCATCCCGTCTACTTCTGCAAAGCACCCTGCATGTGCTTCACCAGAGCGTCGGCTTCCGCGTCGGAGACCAACCCCTTCGGCATCCCGACCGGGATGTTCGGATATTTTTTGTCGGGACCTTGTCGTCCCTCCAGAAGGACCTTCTTGATGTCGGCCGGCTTCCCCTGGGTGATGAACGGATCTCCCTTGAGGGCCGGGCCGGTCGGGCCCCCTTCCCCCTTCGCGCCGTGGCAGGCGGCGCATTTCTCGGCGTAGAGTTTGGCCCAGTCGGCGGCCCATCCCGCCTGCGCCGTCAGGAATAAAATCATCGATCCAATAAGCAAGGTCCGCCGAATCATATCTCTCCTCCGAGTTAGGTCGTGTTCAGGAGAGCGGCCCAATCCGTTCTCCATCTTTTGATTCTACTCATCTTCATGGGTTGGGATCAACCCGCTTCCTTGAGCACGATCGCGATCTGCGGGGAATGGGTAAGAGATTGATGAATGGTGCACCCCTCCACGACCTTCCGAAGCCGATCCTGCATCTCCGAGGGGAAGTCGACCGGGAGGGAGACCCGGACGGTCAGCGACCCGACCCGGTGGGGCTGTTCGGCATAATCCCAGATCATCTTCACCGCCAGTCCCGCCGCCGGCAGGTTGTGGCGCCGGCAGAAGCGGACGGCAAAATAGCCGATGCAGGCGCCGAGCGAAGCGACGAACATCTCGACCGGCGTGATTCCTTGATCGTCCCCTCCCTCCTCCTTCGGCTGATCGACGATCAGCCGGTGGCCGCGGACCTCCACCGCCAGCTGGACGCCGGCGGTCCATGAAATAATCATCGATTCCTTTTGAGTTTCTGTCGATAAGGCCATCTCTTTCTCCTTTGCGACTGAAGCGGATTTTAGCTCATCCCTTCTCCGGGGCCTTCCTTTCTCGAACCACGAAGATCGGGCAGGGGGCCTCGCGGGTCACCCGCTCGGCGACGCTTCCCATCACCACGTGGGAGAACCCTCTGCGGCCGTGCGTCCCCAGGACGATCAGGTCGGCGCCGACCTCCTTCGCCGTCCGGATGATCTCGATGGAGGGGGCCCCTTCCTTAAAAAGCGGCTCGACCGGAAGGTCCTCCTTCCGAATCTGATCGGCGAGGGCGTTGAGCTTTTTAGACTCGTCTTGCTTGAAGTCTTGAAGCCATTGGTAGACCTCCGGGTAGGCGCCGATCGAAATCTCCGCCGGGTAGAAGAAGGGGGATTCGAAAACGTGGAGGAGGGTCAGCCTTCCCCTCATTTTTTGACCGAGGTGAACCGCGTAATCGACCGCCTCCTTCGAACAGGCCGAGAAATCGGTCGCCACCAACAGATGCTCCAGTTTGATCATCTCTTCCCTCCGTTTAATTTTCCAGAGCGCAGCCATTTTTCCCCCTCCACGGCGAAATAGACCGTCGCGGCGACCCCGATGCAGGCCAGCAGCTCGCCCGCCGAGAGGCTCGTCGTGTGAAAGAGCTTCTGGAACGGGGGAAGGAAGGTGATGGCGAGCTGAAGCGAGAGGGTCAGAAGGACCGCCCCCAGCAGGTACGGGTTGGAGCGCAGGCCGATCCGCCAGAGGGGGTCGCGCTCCGAGCGGATCGCCAGGACATGAAACATCTGAAAGAGCATCAGCGTCAGGAAGGCGATCGTCCGGCCGTGCGCCAGGCCCTGCGCTTGAACCGCCCAGGCGAAGAGGGCGGTCGTCCCCAGCCCCATCAGGAGTCCGACCCAAACAATATGAAGGCCGAGGCCGTCGGCGAAGAGGCTCTGGGAAGGAGACCGCGGCGGTCTTTGCATGACGGCCCGCTCGGGGGGCTCGACGCCGAGGGCGAGCGCGGGAAGGCCGTCGGTGACCAGGTTCGTCCAGAGGATCTGGATCGGGAGCAGCGGGAGGGGGAGGCCGAAGAGGATCGCGAAGAACATGATCAAGATCTCCCCGCTGTTGGTGGAGAGGATGTAGCGGGTGAACTTCCGGATGTTGTCGTAGATGATCCGCCCCTCTTCCACCGCCGAGATGATGGTCGCAAAGTTGTCGTCGAGCAGGATCATCTCGGAGGCCTCGCGCGCCACGTCGGTTCCGCTCCGTCCCATCGCGACGCCGATATCGGCGGCCCGGAGCGCGGGGGCGTCGTTCACCCCGTCGCCGGTCATCGCAACGATCTCCCCCCGGCGCTTGAGCGCCTCGACGATCTTGACCTTGTGCTCGGGGGAGACTCGGGCGTAGATCGAGATGTTCTGTGCGATCGGCTCGAGCGCTTCCGGGGTGAGCCGGGCCAGCTCCTCTCCGGTCAGGATCTGCTCTCCGGTCCCTTTCATTCCCAATTGAGCGCCGATCGCCTCGGCGGTGATCCGATGGTCCCCCGTGATCATGACCGGACGG
Organism: Nitrospirota bacterium; assembly: GCA_023248505.1. Lineage (GTDB taxonomy): Bacteria > Nitrospirota > Nitrospiria > SBBL01 > Manganitrophaceae > Manganitrophus. The sequence goes on along the minus strand of JAHFEM010000030.1, from coordinate 1,455 downwards.
ATCCCGGCGGTCCGGCAGCGGTCGACCGCCTCGATCGCCTCGGGCCGCAGCGGATCGATCATTCCGAAGAGGCCGAGGAAAGTCAGCTCCGCTTCGACCCCGCGAAGATCCGGGTCCGGTTCCTTGTCGAGCCGCCGCATCCCGCAGGCGAGAAGACGAAGACCGGCCGCGGCGAACTCCCGGTGGGTTTGGGAGACCTCTTCCCGATGGCGATCGGTCAGCGGGACCGACGCCTCCCCCTGCGCGACGAGGGTCGACCGCCGGAGAACCTCCTCGATGCTTCCCTTCGTGAAGACCCATATTTTCTCGTCCCGATTGTGATGAATCGTCGTCATCAGCTTTCGGGAGGAGTCGAAGGGGATCTCCCCGATCCGGGGATATCGGCGTTCGAGCATATCTTTCCAGAGGCCGGCCTTGGCGGCCACGGTCAGCAGCGCCCCCTCCGTCGGATCGCCGAGCACCGTCCAATCGCGCCCCCGAAGCTTAAGATGCGCGTTCGAGCAGAGGACCGCGGCGCGGAGGAGCTGGAGGAGCGGCTGATCGGTGAGCGGATCGAACATCTTCCCCTTTTTATACAGGTGGCCTTCCGGCCGATAGCCGCTCCCGGAGACCTCGATCCGGCGGCCGTCGACGTAGATCGCTTGGACCGACATCAGATTCTGCGTCAGCGTTCCGGTCTTGTCGGTGCAGATCGTCGTGACGCTTCCGAGCGTTTCGACGGCGGGAAGCTTGCGGATCAGCGCGTTGCGCCGGACCATTCGCTGGGCGCCGAGGGCGAGGACGATCGTGACCATCGCCGGGAGTCCCTCCGGAATGACGGCGACCGCCAGGCTGATCGCGGTGAGGAGCATCGTCTGGACGCTCTCCCCCCGCAGCAGGCCGGCGACGAAGATCACCGCCGTCATGATCAAAGCCGCTGCGGCCAGCCGCTGGCCCATCGACGCGAGGCGGCGCTGCAGCGGGGTCTTCCGATCTTCCACCGTCTGAAGGAGGGAGGCGATTTTGCCGAGCTCCGTCCGCATGCCGGTCTCGGTGACGACGGCCCAGCCATGTCCGGTCATCACCGTGGTTCCCATAAAGATCCGGTTGGCCTGGTCTCCCAGCGGCACCTCCTCTCGATTCAACGGCGGCAACTCTTTTTCCACCGTCACCGATTCGCCGGTGAGCTGGGACTCGTCGATCTTCATCTGGACCGCCTCGATCAGCCGCCCGTCGGCGGGGACCTTCTGCCCCGCCTCCACGGCGACGACATCTCCCGGAACCAGCTCCCGGGAAGGAATCTGGAGATAGACCCCCTCCCGCCGGACCAGGACCTGCGGCTGCTCCAGCTTCTTTAAGGCGGAGAGGGCCCGCTCGGCCCGATATTCCTGGCTGAAGCCGAGCGCGGCATTGAGAATGACGATCACCAGGATCATCGCGGTGTCGGTGAGATCCCCCATCGACCCGGCGATCGCG
>JAHFEM010000375.1 GCA_023248505.1 Nitrospirota bacterium | reverse complement strand
TGGTCGGCGGGGACGGCCTGCTTCTCGATCGCGGCCGGTTGATCGTCGTCCAAGGCGCGCCGCCGACGCTGGCCTTTGTCCAATTGCGGCAGAACGGATTACGCGGGAGGGTCGTTGCGCGCCGCACCGACCCCACGCTCCGAGGGCCCTCCACGATTGCCCGGGCATGGCATCTCTACCGGGTCGTCAACGCCGACTTCGCCACCGGCGCCACCCCCTTCACGGTATCGGGCCTTCCGGCCGAAGAGGAGGACGAGGAATAGCGCCTCTCGTTCCGCGCGTAAAGTGCAGGATCAAAACGACGGAAAGTGCGCCGACATTCCCATCAAGAGCAGGGTGGGGAAGGAGAGTTAGAAGTTCGCCCTGGAAGCGGCGGAGACGACGCGTTCATGCATCGCCAGGACCGCCGGAGGGGGAGTGCCGGCGGCGGCCGACGCGGCGAGTAGATGGATGATTTGCTTCTGATGCGGATAGATGACCATCCAGCTATTGAGAAACATGAAGGAGCCGAGGCTCGCCCCGATCAGAAGGGGGGTGTTGAAGCCGACCCGTCCCATGAGGGCGGCTCCCGCCAGGAAGGTGAACAGCGCCGCCCAGCGAAACCAGAACAGGGCGCGGGGCAAGAGACCTTGAAGGACCCCGTTCCGGGTGGAGGTATCCGCTTCTTTGAGAAACGGCCTCTGGACCAGATGGAAATAGTAAACGAGCCCAATCCAGGTGACGCCGGCCATAAAATGGACCCAGCGAATCAAAATAGGAGTCATCATCTCGGCACGCTGCGGCGGGAGAGCGATCGGCGGGCGCGATCTGGGCGATCCCTCTGTCGAAACGGATTCGAACGCGTATCGACCTCCGGCGTTAGAACTGCGGGAAGTGCGCGGACATCCCCATGAAAAGAAGCATCGGAAAGGAGAGATAGAAGTTGGTTCGAGAGGCGATGTAGGCGCGGCGGGCGTGTTTGGCCATTTCCGGGGGCGGGGGGGTTTTGGTGGCGGTGGCGTCGCCGGTCATTCGGATGACGACTTTCTGGTTGGGCCAGATGATCAACCAGACGTTGAGGAACATGATCAGGCCGAGGGTGGCGCCGATCATGATTGCCATATTCCGAATCCCCGCCGTGATCATCAACGCAAATCCGGCCAGCACCGTCGCCAGCGCCGACCACCGAAACCACCAGAGGGCGCGCGGCAGGAGCTTCAAGACCACCCCCCCCTTTGTCGCCGCATCGGTCTCCCTCATGAAGGGGACCTGAACGAGGTTGAAGTAGTAGAGCAAGCCGATCCAGGTGACCCCGGCGACGAAGTGGACCCAGCGAAATAGCAGTGGAACGACCGTTTCCGACCCGACCATACTTTCCCCCATGGCATGCCCGACGAGCTGAAATGCAAAAAAGGCCATGCGCTTTCCCTCCGGTTTGCTCCCTCACGCGTGCGGAGCGATTATCCCCCGAAGAGTGTGGCCGGCGCGTGGCTGGAGCTGGCCATGAAGAAGAGCATCGGGATCGACAGCATCGTGTTGACGCGAGAGGCGAGGAACGCCATCCGCGCCGCCTTCGGTTTTTCTTCGGCGGTGGCCTGAACGAGGCCGAGCACTTTTTGCTGGTTGGGCCAGATGATCACCCAGACATTGAAGAGCATGATCGTGCCGAGCCAGGCGCCCATTCCGATGACGGCGGCCGGACCCCGCAGCATGAAGGCATCCCCCAGAATTCCCCGTGCGCCGAGGATCGCCGCCCCGAAAAGCCAGGTGAGCGCAGCCGAGTAACGGAAGAATAAAAGGGCGCGCGGGATGAGGTGCTTGGAAGCATCGGCCTTTGCCTCGGGGCTGGCCGCTTTCATGAAGGCGCCCTGGACAAAATTGAAGTAATAGAGAAGACCGATCCACATAATTCCGGCGAGGAAATGGCCCCACCGGAAGAAGAGTTCAAGTGTCATGGCTGTTCCTTTCTTTCAAGAGAAGTGGTCTTTCAATCGGCAGGATCTAAACCAATGCCCTGACGATGAGGTAGAGAATCAACGTCAACACAAAGCCGGCAGTCACGGTTCCAGTCAGCGTATCAAGTGGGTTTTTCATGTTTCCTCTCCTTGGTCAAGGAATCGCGGATCGACTGAGATGTGGATTTGCGCACCTTGCCCCCCGATCGACTCGGCGGGAGACGGCGCGCCTCAGCCGCCTCGCTATCGTGCTCCAGAATCGAATTGAGAATTGGGATGAACTAGAGGTGAGGATACACAACCGGGGGATTGTTCGTCAATATAAAAAATGGGAGCGGCCAGAGGCGATGCGGAATTGCGGAGCGGGAGACGATCGAAGAGAGAATTTTCGCCCTTTGTTCTTCACCCCGCACTCCGCACCCCGCAAGAGATTTCTTAGGCCGCTTTCAGCAGAGAGGTTCGGTGTTGGGCGAGGGGATGGCGATTCAACATCCGAGCGGCGTAATTCCAGCTCATGTTCGGAAGAAAGCCCTCTTCGACATAGGTTTTGACCGAGGCGCCGTAATCGATATAGTAGGCATGCTCGTACATATCCATGATCATCAGCGGGACCACATTCCACGCGGCGATCGAGTGGGTGTCGGTCAAGACGTTAAAAATCCGGCCGCTGTCGAGATCGAATCCGCAGACCGACCAGCCCCGCGCGGAGAGGCCGCACGCCTTGAACTCCTCCTTCCAGGCGTTGTATGAGCCGAAATCTTCCGAGATCATTTGCTTAATCAGGTCCGGCGGATCGCCGGCCCCGGAGAGACATTGCCAGTAGGCTTCATGCAGTTTGATGGAATTGTGACAGTAGAGCCGCTCGACGAGCAGCTCGCGGATGCCGCTGTAGTTGGGGTTTGCCTTTGGTTTGTCGGCTTCCTTCAGGTTTTTCTGAATTTCGTTAAACTTGGCGACATACCCTTTGTATTTCACATCGAAATGGTCGTTGATCTGCCGCTCGGACAGTCCCGGCACCGGTCTCGGTTTAAGATCCTGTTTAAATTGGGCTTGGAATTGAATCATGGCTTCTTCCTCCAGTTGGGTTTTCGAAATTTTGAGATTTGCAAGATCAAGACCTTGAATCTCTCCGAGGGAAGGAGCCTGTTCAAGGGCGCTTCCGCGGGAGCCGATCCTCTTTTTCCCGGTTTGCCCCTGCATCTTGTGCATTATTTTTACGCGGAGTTAGGAAGGGAAAAGGCTCGGTAGCAAGCCGGTTCTGCGATGAAACGCCATCATCAAATCGAAGAGGTAGCTTTTATGTTGGCTGAGGCGGTGGTCGCCGCCGGCGACGAGGCCGAGGTCGAGCGCGCGGGCCGCGGCGCGGCCGACAAAGCCGAGGCTCCCCTCGGGAGGAACGCTGTTGTCGGCCGTCCCGTGGAGGATCAGCGTCGGGGTGCGGTAAGTCGGAAGGATCTTCTCGATCTCGT
>JAHFEM010000374.1 GCA_023248505.1 Nitrospirota bacterium | reverse complement strand
TATCTCGGACTATTATCTCAGCTGCGTGAGGGGAAAGCCGTCGGGAGAGACATGTCCAACTATCCCTTTGAAACCTGACGCTATTGTCTGGGGCCAGCGTTGCCTGAGCGAGCGTGGAGTTCCCAACAAAAAGATCCTGGGCCTGGCTCCGGGCAGCGGGGCCAGGGAAAAGAATTGGCCCGTTGAGTTTTTCCGTCGGGTGGAGAAATGGTGGAGTGGGGAGGTGGGAGGCGGGGCCTTGGTTATCTTTGGTCCGGCCGAAGAGGAGTGGTTGGGGAATCATCGGTGCGATTGGGGCGGCGCGATGGTCGCCCGGAACAGAGATTTGGCGCAGGTCGCCGCCTTGCTTTCCCTCTGTGATCTCTATCTGGGGAATGACAGCGGGCTCACGCATTTGGCGGCTGCTGTTGGAGTTGAGACCGTCGCGCTCTTCGGCCCGACAGATACCAGCCAATGGGCGCCAAGGGGCAGGCGGGTGACCGTCGTCAGCCAGAACGTGGAGTGCTCTCCTTGCGCCGGTTCTGTGAGGAAGAGTTGTCCGCACCGCAAATGTTTGACCGCGTTGCGACCCGAAGCGGTTACCGGTTTGTTGCTGGGTTTAATCCAGCGCCGAGAGGCCGAGTTGTCGCAAGCCAAGCTCCTTGACAAGGAAGAGTGCGCACATTAGAGTTACAATTGCGCAAAGTAGGATCGGTCGCGCGGAGTCGTCTCAATAAAAAAGGAGGGTGAAGATGTCGAACTCTCTAAAGACGGCGCTCCTTTTGGGTCTGTTGACGGGGATTATTATGGGTATCGGGCAACTGTTCGGCGGCTCGCAGGGCCTGGTGATCGCTTTTGTCTTTGCCCTGCTGCTCAATTTCGGCAGCTACTGGTTTTCGGACAAGATTGTCTTAGCGATGTATCAGGCGCGGGAGGTGGGTCTGGATGAGGCGCCGGAGCTTTACCGCATCGTTCAGAACCTCACCTTGAGGGCACAGCTCCCCATGCCTCGACTCTATGTCATCCCCTCTGAGTCTCCTAACGCCTTTGCGACCGGCAGAAACCCGCAGCATGCGGTCGTAGCGGTTACCGAAGGGATTCTGCAAATCATGAATCGGGAAGAGTTGGAAGGAGTTATCGCCCATGAGCTCTCCCACGTTAAGAACCGGGATATCCTCATCGGCAGCATCGCCGCCGCCCTTGCCGGCGTCATCATGATGCTTGCGAATATGGCCCGGTGGGCGGCCATCTTTGGTGTGGGGCGGGAGAGAGACGAAGAAGGTGGTGGGGGGCTTCTCGGGCTGATCCTGATGTCCATCTTGGCTCCCATAGCGGCGGTTCTAATTCAGATGGCGATATCCCGTTCGCGGGAGTTTATGGCTGACTCCACGGGGGCGCGGACAGCGGGGAATCCCATGGGATTAGCCTCGGCCCTGGGGAAGCTGGCCCGCGCCAGTGAGCTGCTTCCAATGGAGGCGCGGCCCGAAACGGCTCACATGTTCATTGTGAGTCCGCTATCGGGCGGCTCGTTCCTGAGCCTTTTCAGCACCCACCCGCCGATCGAAGAACGGATTGCGCGGCTGCGCGCTATGAGCTAACTTTTTCTCTCTCTAGGACTTTGGATCGGGGAACGGCATGGCTGGAGAGGAAGAAAAAGGGGAAGGGAGAGGCTTCAAGGTAGAAGACCGGCGCCGATTCTCGCCGGAGACCGGAGAGCCAAGAGAAACGGCGGGAAAAGGGGGATCATCAGAAAGTGTAAGTGAAGGGGCGCAGAGTGGTGGGCCCGAAGAAAATCAAAGGGCTAGCCGGCAGGAGCTGCCCGAGATCGATTTTTCCACTTTTGTGATCAGTCTCAGCACGCAAGCGTTAATGCACCTCGGGGAGATCCCGAATCCTTTGACGGGGAAGGTGGAGAGCGATTTTGCGGTGGCCAAACAGATGATTGATATCATCGGCTTGTTGCGGCAAAAGACCCGGGGAAATCTCGATCCGAGGGAAGAGAAGCTCATGGACGACGTTCTTTACGACCTGCGCATGAGGTACGTAGGATCGTTGAAGAAGGGATAGGAGTCTCTGATGGAAGACAGGAGAATTATGGACAGGCAAGTAGGGATGAAGGGATTGCTCATTGTGGCGCTGGTTTCCTTGTTGATCGGCTGGGGAGTGAGCGGGGGCCTGGATTGGTTTTCAGGCGCGCGGCAGATCAATCTATGGGGAAGCACCGGGACTGCGGAGGTCCAGCTACCTGTTGCGCCTCAGGGACTGCCGGACTTTGTCACCCTGGCAAGGAAGCTGAAGCCCATCGTCGTTAACGTCTCCACGATCAGCGAAGGGGGTCAGAGGCCTGAGAGCCCTTTTGGGGAAGAAGATCCTTTCGGTGAATTTTGGCGCAGGTTCTTCGGCGGCCCGCTTCCTCGCGGGCCTTCTCGACAGAGGAGTCTTGGGTCGGGCTTCCTGATCGACAGAGACGGTTCGATTCTCACCAACAATCATGTCGTGGAGAACGCCCAGAAGATCGTGGTGAAGCTCTCGGACGAAAGGGAATTTGACGCCAAGATCATCGGCAGGGACCAAAAGACCGATATCGCCGTGATCAAGATCAACGCCAAAGAGAGTCTCCCCGTGGCGCCGTTGGGAGATTCGGATCGGCTTGAGGTCGGGGAGTGGGTCATGGCCATCGGCAACCCCTTCGGTCTGGACAACACGGTGACTTCCGGCATCGTCAGCGCCAAGGGGAGGCACATCGGCGGGCCTTATGACAATTTCATTCAAACCGACGCCTCCATCAACCCGGGAAACTCCGGCGGGCCCCTGATCAATCTGCGCGGCGAGGTCGTGGGGATAAACTCGGCAATCTACAGTAGGTCAGGAACCAATATCGGGATCGGCTTTGCCATCCCGATTAACTTGGTCAAGGAGCTGCTCCCACAGCTCAAGGGGAAGGGGAGAGTGACCCGAGGCTATCTGGGCGTGCTCATTCAGAAGGTTACCCCGGAGATCGCGGAATCTCTTGGCATAGATAAGCCCAGGGGCGCGCTGGTGGCCGACGTCACCAGGGGCGGGCCGGCGGAGGGGGCGGGAGTCAAGGTCGGCGATGTCATCATCGAGTTTGACGGAAAGGAGATCCAAGAGTCCAACGACCTTCCCATTATAGTGGCCCGCACTCCGGTGGACAGAAAGGTTCGCCTGAAGATTCTGCGTGACAAGAAGGAGATCGCGCTGACGGTAACGATCGGGGAGCTGAAGGAGGAAGAGGTGGTCGCCTCCGCCAAGGAGAAGGGCGAGATGGGTTTGACCGTTCAGCAAGTGACTCCCCAGATTGCCGAGAGCCTGGGGCTGGAGCGGGCTGAAGGCGTCGTCATTACCGGTGTCGAACCCGGAAGCCCGGCGGAGGAGGCCGGACTGCGCCGCGGAGATGTTGTTTTGGAAGTCGATCGCAAA
>JAHFEM010000029.1:6847-9984 GCA_023248505.1 Nitrospirota bacterium | reverse complement strand
GACACCGGTGGCGACGGCCGAGAAGCCTGCGGTTGTTACAGTCGGCAGGGTATACGTATATCGGGTATTTCCGGATGTCGCGAACCCGGCATTCGCCAGGGTTGCTCCGAGATACCCATTTGTATTTTCAGCCGCATAGGCAACCATATTGGTATAGAGCGCCCCGAGGTTCGCCTTCGCTTCGGCTTGCTGTGATTTGGCCTGATAATTTAAAAAGTTCGGGATCGCGATGGCGGCCAAAATACCGACGATCGCAACCACGATCATCAGTTCGATGAGTGTAAACCCTTTTTGATTTTTTACTTTATGAAGCATTTTCTCCTCCTCTGTTTTGAATCGACTTATTATTTCCGTGTCCAACTTCATGCCGAGTATAGTGCAGGTTACATGCCAACATTCTTCCACGGAATAAAATTAAAATCCCTTCTATTATTAATAGCTTAGACTTTATTACTTTTTTAAAAAAACCCGGAAATCCGAAGATTGTCAACATTCAATTCCGCGCCTGACATTTTTTGTCAATAGAAAGAAAGGTAAAACTAAAATAGGAAGGCCCTCTCCGCTCTAAGATAGTTGAGGCAGATCAATCTGCAGAAACCGCCAACGCAGCATTCTCAAGCGGTTGTTAGCAAGGACAGCCGGTATTCATCTGGGCATAAACGGCGCTCAGATCTACCTTGTTCTGCACTTGCTCTGACCACACCTAATAAATTAAATCATTTGGGACGGCGATTAACGCCAGAATGCCATGATCGCAAGCACGTTCATCAGCGCGATGAGCTAAGAACCTCTTTTGATACCTAAGTATCTAGTGAACCGATCCCTTTGAGACGTCCCTTTGGTTGGATGATTCTGTAGGAAGGACCTCTAACTTATCTGTCTTCTTCGGAGAGTGATCTTCCAAAAGCGGCTCTCCGAAACCGGCCTCTCTGAACCGAGAGATCAACTTATTATTCTTTGGGTCGAGTTTCAGTGAATGAGCCCACGCTTCTTTTGCGAGGTCAAGCTGGCTTTGCTTAAGGTAGAGTTCACCGAGATGTTCATGAATGACCGGATCTTCAGGAACCAACAAGACTGCTTTCTTAAGCGCCTCCAGCGCATCTTGTATGTTCCCTTTCTTATAATAGGCCCATCCGAGGCTATCGACGAAGTAACCATCATCAGGCCGAATGACAAGCGCCCGATTGATCAAATCGATCGCCTCATTCAGGTGAACCCCCTTTTCCGCATAGGTGTAGCCCAGGTAATTTAGAGCATTGGCATGATTTGAGTCGAGCTCGATTGCTTTCTCCATCTGCTTGACCACATCATCGAATCGATTGAGTTTGTCATAAGTCGCACCGAGGTGGAAATAGAGATCGGCCGTTTTTGGATTTTTTTCGATCCCCTGAAGGAAAGTTCGAGCGGCCTCTTCGAACCGGTCTGCCTCGTATAAAACCAAGCCATTAAAGAGATACGCCTCCGGCCTCTGGTCATCGATCTGTCTCGCCAACTCTCCTTGCTTTAGCGCTTCATCTATTTTCTTCACCTTGTAAAAATAGAGAGCGCCCAGGCGGATGCGAACATCGTAAAGCTTACTGTCCTTGTTAATAATATCTTGATAGATAGAGATCGCTTTCTCGTACTCATTGCTCTCTTCATAGAGAGAGGCCAGGTAGATTCTAAGGCGTAGGTCATCCGGTCTCCCCTTCAACACCGTTTCGACTTTTTCAGTCGCTTTTGCATACTCTTTCTTCTCTGCCCAGATAAGCGCTTCCTGCAGTGGGATATCTAAATTCGACGGATCCGACTGGGCCATTTCATCCAAAAAGCGGAGCGCGCCATCGAACTCTTTTCTTTGAATCAGTGATTGCACCAAGCGGCCCATCGCCTCCCGGCTCCTCGGGTTGATCTCCTGGAGGATAAACAGATAGACCTTCTCAGACTCCTCCGTCTTTTCTTGCAACTCATAGATGCGCGCCACCTCTAAATGCGCCTGCTCGAAGTGGGGGTGGAACGATAGCGCCTTCTGGTAATACTCCAATGCCGGATCGAGCGCCTTCTTCTCAAAAGCAATCTTTCCCAGATAGTAGTAACCCAAGCCGGAGGTCGGATCGGCCTCGATTCCCTTCCGAATCATCTTCTCGGCTTGATTGAGATTCCCCTGAGCTGCATAGATCCCGGCAAGGCTATAGTAAGCCTCTACGCCCTTCGGATTGAGTTCGACGAGCCGCTGAAAAGCATTCAACGCTTTTTCCACTTGCCCGGAAGCCACATACATATTTCCAAGAAGATTTAAGACACGATGATCTTTGGGATGGAGTTGCAGAGCACGCTCAGCATAGGCGGTCGCTTCCTTCTGATTGCCGATCTGGCTTAAGAGCATGGCAATCCGCGTCAAGAGAAAGGCGGAGTTTTGATCATGTCGAAGCGCCGCGAGATAGGCCTTCAACGCAGCCGGGTTGTCTCCCTCATTCTCCAATTGGAGACCGACGACGGCGTGGTAGTAGGCATCCGGGGGTGGAATTTCTTCCCGTACCCCTGCATTGAGCGTTGGATCAACGGCTGATCCGTTGGTTTTTAGTGCCGCGCAGGAAATCAGTTGAGAGAAAAAAACGAGGAGGAGTAAAAACGTTGAAGTGCTTTTAAAGCGCCGACAGAAATATTGCATTGAATGTATCTTAATAGGGCCCTCCATTATCAACTCAATGCTTTTCAACCCCTTCTTTACGGTCTTCCTCTCCCTTTTCTTTTGGGGTAATATCAATGGCATCCGGCTCGGACATTCCCTTCTTAAAACCCCGGATCGCTTTTCCGATACCCAATCCGATTTCAGGAAGTTTTCCAGCGCCGAAAATAATGAGGATAATAACGAGGAGAACCAGAAGTTCGGGCATTCCCAGTCCAAACATAAATCATCCTTTGGTTAAGCAGGTTGGACGCCTCGATTTGAGGGGCGGGCATTGCAGCCGATTCAGATTGAAAAGCCCTAAGCAGCTTGCGAAAATGGAGCAATCCCTGTGGTGATATCCATTCGGGAAAGTGTGAAGAATCCCAAGGCGGCCGGTGCTTCTTCGTCACGCGTGAAATCGAGCGTATTTTTTGTAACTGCGTAGATCAAATTATAGGAGGAATCAAAGACCTTGTCAAATTTATTC
>JAHFEM010000029.1:0-6837 GCA_023248505.1 Nitrospirota bacterium | reverse complement strand
GGCGTCGCTCCCGTTATGGAGCCGCTTTGGATGATCATCCGCCAGATCTTCAAAACGGGTGTATCGATCGATGAAGGCCATCGGGACATCTCCGATCGGACCATTCCTCTGCTTTCCGATAATGATCTCCGCCAATCCTCTGCGACCGCAGATACACTCTCCCTCACGAGGACACTTGCAGGGATCATACACCTCTTCCCGATAGATAAAGAGCACCACATCGGCATCCTGCTCAATCGCGCCGGATTCTCGAAGATCGGCCAGCATCGGTCTTTTTTTCTTCTCCGGTCGCGATTCGACGGCGCGGGAGAGCTGGGAGAGTGCGATGACCGGCACATGAAGCTCCTTCGCCAGCGCCTTGAGAGAGCGGGAAATATCGGAGATCTCCTGTTGGCGGTTGTCGGCATCTTCCCGTCCCCGCATCAACTGAAGATAATCGACGATGATGAGACTGAGATTATGTTCGGCCTTGAGGCGGCGCGCCTTCGCCCGCATCTCCAAAATCGACATGGAAGCGGAATCATCGATGAAGATCGGCGCCTCGCTCAGCTTCCCGGCCGCCCGGATCAATTGCTGCCAGTTGTCGTTCCCCGGCCGTCCGAGAAATCCGGAGCGGATCTTATGCGAATCGACCCGCGCCTCGGAACAGAGCATTCGAAGAACGAGTTGCTCTTTCGACATCTCCAGGCTGAAGATGCCGACGGTCTGACGGTTTCGTATCGCGACATTTTGGGCCATTCCCAATGCAAACGCCGTCTTCCCCATCGAAGGACGGCCGGCCACGATAATCAAGTCGCCGTCCTGGAGTCCGGAAGTCATTTTATCAAGGTCTTTAAAGCTGGTCGGAAGTCCGGTGAGCCTTTGATCGGCCAACTTCTCGATGATCTCGAAGCCGGCCTTCACCAGCTCTCGCATTGGAACAAAGGCTCCCTGCATCTTCTTGTCCGAAATCGCAAAGATGCTCCGCTCGGCATGATCGAGGAGATCTTCGACCTTCCCTTGCGACTCGTAACCGACCGTGACGATGTCGGTCGCGATGCTGATCAAATTCCGCAGCAATCCCTTCTCATGGACGATCTTCGCATGCATCCGGACATTGGCCGCCGTGGCGACGCTGTTGAGAATCTCCGTCAGGTACGAGGCCCCTCCCACCGCGTCAAGCTGCCCTTTTAACCGAAGGTGCTCTGTCAAAGTGATGAGATCGATCGCCTCATTCGCGCCGTTGAGCTCCAACATGGCCGAGAAGATCTTCCGGTGGCTTTCCTTATAAAATGCCTCGGCCCGGAGAATCTCGACCACCTTGTTGATGGCCTGATTGTCCAGGAGGATGGCCGCCAGCACCGCCAGTTCGGCCTCGAGGTTTTGAGGGGGGAGTTTCTGAATGGAGAAATCGGTCTGCATGATATTCCTAAGTCGCGTATCAGGTGTCTATTATTGAGCGCGAAAACCGATCCGATCAGGACGAGCTTAACGACTCCAGAAGATCGGAAGGACGCTTGTTTTCCTGGCGTCCGGAACGAACGTCAACCGACCGAATGGCCTTGTCACGCCCGCCTGTCAGAAGGAGTATTTTCGCAATTTTCTGCTTGCGGGCGTCGGACAGATAAGATTCGATCGCGCCGTGGAAACCGTTGCGACGGATCACCCGGTAGCCCGCGTCGCGAAGCTGATGAGAAAGCGACACCGCTTCGGACGCCGCCCCGTCGGTGTGGAGCACCAGAAAATCGGCCGACGCATAACCGCGAGCCGATCCGGCCGTCTGCTCCAAGGCCCACTGGATTCGCTCAATGTGCAGCGCAAAACCGGTCGATGAGGAAGGGGCCCCGAATTTCTCCAGGAGATGGTCATAGCGGCCGCCGCCCCCCAATTCGGAGCCGACCCCCTCGGAGAAAATTTCAAAAATCGTTCCGGTATAGTAATCGAATCCGCGGACTTCTCCCAGATCAATTAAGAGGGCCTCTTGATGCCCCGCATTTTTTAAAATCGCGTATACTTCCCGAAGGCGTCGGAGCCCCGCCTTGCAGGCGGGATGAACCGCAAGCGGCTTTGCTGCGGCGAAAACGTCTTCTCCCCCGAAGAGGTCCAAGAGAGAGAGCACCTGTCTTCGTGTCTTCTGGCCGACCTTCTCCTCTTTCAAAAGGGCCTCCAGGTGGGAGGCGTCTTTCTTTGCGACCGCGCCGAGGATCCTTTTGAATGAAACCGGCGAGGACTCAAACGGCTGGAGGATGCCGCGGGTGAACGCCATCTGTCCCAGGGAGATCTTAAAAGATTTCAGTCCCAACTTCTGCAGAATTTCGACCGCGAGCAAGATCGTTTCCGCATCCGCTTCGGCATCGGAAGGGCCGATCAATTCCCCCCCGATCTGATGAATCTCCCGCTCCCTTCCGGCGTGCTCCTCCTCATGTCGAAACACATTGGCGGAATAACAGAGCCGGATCGGCAACGGCTGATCGCTGAGGAGGGTGGCCGCAATCCGCGCGATCTGCGGCGTCACATCGGGGCGAAGGACCATCATCCGGCCGGTCGCACGGTCGACGAACTTATAGGCGCGGTTCAGCAGATCTTCTCCAACCCCCAGCGAGAAGACATCCAGGTATTCGAAGATGGGGGTGATCACCTCTTGATACCCCCACTGGGAAAAGAGCGAAAGGATCTTTCGCTCGATCTCGCGCCGCCTGGATGTTCCTTCGGGGAGGAAGGTCGCAACCCCCTTCGGAATCATCGTTCTTGGTTTGCCGGGTAATTTCATGGAAGTGTTAATTCAATCTTGGGTTTTCTGTAACTTGAATTAGCGCTCGAGGATATGCAGGAGAGAAGGAGAGGGAGCGGAGCGTTCTCAGTCTGCCTGATCGGTCTCCCGCGAAAACCGGGGCCGCAATGATTGTCCCTCTATTGAACACCACAGATTTTATTTTAAACTGACCGAGAGCGTGTTCTTTAGAGTTTGACCCGTTTCACAGAGAGGACATGGGGGAGCGATTTAAGCTCCTTGAGAACTTCCGGCGAGACGACCGAGTCGACCCCGACCACGGAGATCGCCTTCGCGCCCGCCCGCTCGCGCCCGAGCTGCATTCGGGAGATATTGATCTGATTCTTTGCGAGAAGCTGTCCGAGTCCGCCGATCACCCCCGGTTTATCCTCGTTGAACAGATAGAGCATATCCCCCTCGGGAACAACCTCCAGCGACATGCCGTCGATCTCCACGAAGCGCGGTTCCTTCTTGTTGAAGATCGTCCCGGAGACGACCTTCGTCTGCCCGCCCGCCTTGACCTTGATGCTGATCAGACTGGAGAAGTTACCCGCATCGCTGCTCTTTGACTCGTTCACTTCGATTCCCCGTTCTTTCGCAATGCTGGGAGCATTCACGTAGTTCACCGTCTCTTCGAGGATCGGCGCAAGCAATCCCTTGACCGCAGCGAGCGTAATCGGGCTCGTTTGAAGATCGGCCGCTTCGCCGCGGTATTCGATCGTCACCTTCTCGATGCCCCCTTCCGCAGTTTGACCGAGAAAGGATCCCATCCTCTCCGCCAGATCGACGTAAGGCTGAACCTTGGGGAGAAGATCGGCCGAAATCGACGGAAGATTCACGGCATACCGGACGACCCCCCGGACGAGGAAATCGACGACCTGCTCCGCAATCGCCCAGGCGACATTTTCTTGCGCTTCGTTCGTGGCTGCTCCCAGATGCGGGGTGCAGATAAAATTATCGAGGGTCAGAAGAGGATTGGCCGGATCGACCGGCTCCTTCTCGAAAACATCGAACGCCGCCGCCGAGACCCTTCCACTCTTAAGGGCTTCATATAAATCGGTCTCATTCACAATTCCGCCGCGGGCGCAGTTGATGATCCGAACACCCTGCTTCATCTTCTGAATCGCCGCGGCGTTGATCATGTACTTTGTTTCGGTCGTCAACGGCGCATGGATGGTAATGATATCGGCTCTGGAGAAGAGGGTCTCCAGATCGACCACCTCCACCCCCAACTTCCGGGCGTTCTCCGGCGAGAGAAAGGCATCGTAGGCCAGCACGGTCATGTTCGCCCCCTGCGCAAGCTTGGCGACGTAGCTGCCGATCTGGCCGATGCCGATGATCCCGATCGTTTTGTTAAAGAGCTCGATCCCCATGAATTTGTTCTTTTCCCACTTTCCCGACTTGACCGACGCATTCGCTTGGGGGACCTGCCGCGCCATCGACATCAAGAGAGAGAAGGCATGCTCGGCCGTGGTGACGGTGTTCCCGCCGGGGGTGTTCATCACGACGATGCCCCGCTTGGTCGCGGCCGGCAGATCGACGTTGTCCAGTCCCGATCCCGCCCGGCCGATCACCTTGAGATTCTTCGCGGCGGCGATGACCTCTTTTGTGACCTTCGTTCCGCTCCGAATAATGAGGCCGTCATACTGAGCGATCTCTTCAATCAATTGGGCCGGGGTCAGCTTGGTCTTTACATCGGTCGTCAAACCGGCCTTCTTTAGAATCTCGATTCCCCGTTCTGAAAGGGAATCACTGATCAATACTCTCATGAAAAACCTCCAAAAAGCTTTCAGCCGTCAGCACTCAGCAAAAAAAGAATTACGAAAGGCTTTAGCTGAGTGCTGACAGCTGATCGCTGATAGCTTTAATTATTTCTTCAAGAGAATCTCTTGCGCAATCCCGACGCCGGTTCCGAGTTTGAGGGGATGCCCCATTCCCTTCAAGACCATTTCGATCGCGGAGACGGCAATGATGATGTCAAACGTATCCATGTATCCCATGTTGGCGATCCGGAAAACTTTCCCCTTCAGATCGTCTTGTCCCCCTGCCGCCGTAATCCCATATTTGACACGAAGGTCTTTGTAAATCGCCTGACCGTCGTAGCCTGCCGGCGCGGAGATGGCCGTCACCGAGTCGCTCGGAGACTCTTTGGGGAAGAGAGAAAGTCCCAGCCCCTTCATCGCTTCCCGGATCGCGCGCGCCAACAACTGGTGGCGGGCGAAGACATTCTGAAGACCTTCTTCCTTGAGCGCTCTCAAAGATTGGTCCAAACCGACGATGAGCGAGACCGCGGCGGTGTAGGCGGTCTGGTTCTTCGCCAGCGCCTCCCGCTCCTTTTTAAAGTTGAAGTAGAACTTTGCGTTCTTCGCCTTTTCCGACTGGCGCCACGCCTTCTCGGAAACCGACACAAACGCCAATCCCGGCGGGAGGGCCAACGCCTTTTGAGAGCCGGTCACCACCACATCGAGCCCCCACTCGTCGGTCCGGATGTCGAAACATCCCATCGCCGAAACCGCGTCGACCACCATCAACGTCCCCTCGAACCCCTTCACAACCTCCCCGATCTCTCGGATCGGATGGGCAACCCCGGTCGATGTCTCCGAGGCTTGGGTGAAGACCGCCTTGATCGTCGGGTCCTTCTGGAGAGCCGCCTTAACCGCTTCCGGCTTGCCCGCATATCCCCACTCGACCTTGATCTCCTCCGCC
Source organism: Nitrospirota bacterium (assembly GCA_023248505.1). Classification (GTDB taxonomy): domain Bacteria; phylum Nitrospirota; class Nitrospiria; order SBBL01; family Manganitrophaceae; genus Manganitrophus. The sequence continues at coordinate 1,382 of JAHFEM010000029.1, read as the reverse complement.
TTGACGCCGTACGCCTGGCAGATTTTCATCCAACGCTCTCCGAATTTACCGCCGTTGATGACGAGCGCTTTGTCCCCGGGAGAGAGAAAATTGGTCACCGACCCTTCCATGCCGCCCGTCCCCGTGGAGGCGATGATCAGGACGTCGTTCTGCGTCTGGAAGAGCCACTTGAGATCCTGCTTGACCCGCTCCAAGAGCTTCGCAAATTCGGGCGCGCGATGATGCAAAATCGGCTGGGCCATGGCCAAGAGAACTTCAGGGGAGACCTGAGTCGGACCCGGCGCCAAGAGGTACTTCTTCATCGTTTCTACTCCTTTAGAATGGATACTCAGGTTTTCGAATAGACCGTAAAATTAGAATTTTTTGAAGGTAACATAGCAGGGTGAAAAATGTCAAGAAAAAGCTTCAAATTATGATAATATGAGAGGGCAAATTTGACAAGATTTCTCTTTCGGTTTACCTTGTCGGGAAACAGATCACGCATTCCCAATACGGTTTGCAAAACAACCCGTCCGGGACGACCCGATCCCCCTCCGACATCGTTCATGCGCGCCATGCTGGGATCGGAGGGAACCGGACGATCAACGGCGTTATGAGACGATTCCACCATCCCACACGGAAACTTTTTCTATTGATCCGACTCCTTTCTCTCCTACTCACTCTCTCCATGGCGGTTGCGGCGATGCCGCTGTCTTCTCCTGCCGTCGCAGCGGCGGATTTAAAACCGGCCGATGGTTGCCGGGATGGCCTGAAGGCCAGCCCCGAGCAAAAAAAAATTCGGGAGAATTGGGAGAAGTGCATTCAAAAATTCAAAGACACCCGCGCCTACAAGCGACAGGATGAGCGGGCCGTCATTGAAGTCGCCCGACTCTATCAAGAGCTTTATCTTTACTCCAACCAAGCGAACGACCTTCACATCGCGAAGGAGCACTACCAAAGAATCGCTCAAAAGTCCTCTCAATCACCTCTTGGAAAAGAGGCTCAACGACAAATCGTTCGAATCGAAACACTCCTCGGGCCGACGCCCGACGCAACGCCGGAGACGACCGTCCTTTCCAATATCCGGCATTGGGCCTATCCGGACTATACCCGGGTTGTGATCGATCTGAACCGGCCGGCCTCTTTCCAGATTGAGAAGTCTTCATCCGCGTCGTTGAGCGTTCTCCTGAACGATACCGCGCTGGGGGATCTCTTCAAAAAGAACCGGACGATCGTCATCCGCGACGCGCCCCTGAAACAAATCGAGGCGAAGCAGAAAGAGCGCAATACGGTCGAGGTCGTGCTGACCTTCAAGCATCTCGGCTCATACAAAGTGATCCCGCTCAGCGACCCCGATCGGCTGGTGATCGACATCTCCAACGGCAAACCGGAAACGGCGAAGG
>JAHFEM010000373.1 GCA_023248505.1 Nitrospirota bacterium | reverse complement strand
TTTCTTATCTTCCGCCCCTCCGCCATTCGTCAACGGTTTTAACCCTTCGCCCTCCCTCTCTTTCGTACTCCCTTCCACCGATTCCTGATAGGCTGAAGTCGGAGAAACGCACTTTCCGTTATAAGTCTTTGGGCAGGTGAACTCGCCGTTGTAGGGATTAAAAATCGAACAGCCGGAAAGAAACAGAATCAAAAGTCCGAGAAGTGTTACTTGTCGCATAGTTGTCCTCCGACGCAGATTTCTTTGATAACCAGATCGACCCCCTCGGTGACGACGAGTGTGACCGTTTTTGTGGCCCCGACCTCGATGATCGGAGTCGCCTGGCGGGCCAGATCGAGATAAAGCCGTTCCAATTCGTGGGAGCCTCCCGAGAGTCCCCCGCCGATCGCCGCCTTGCCGAGATCTTCCGGTTTGATCAGCTGGGTTGCGCCCAGGGGACTGACCGATGTGGTGGAGGCTGAGGCCCGGAAGGCCTCTCCCGCCCCCCCGAAGAAACCCGCCAAGGCGGCGCGCGCCACTGCCGATCCCATTCTGGAGACGACGTTGCCCCTCAGTACATTTTTCCCGTCCTCATCCGCGACGTATCCTTTGACCCCCTGATCAATGACCGCCTGGCCATTTTTCGCAAGACAGGAGAGGGTCACCAAGCGCAGTTCCACCCGCTCTTTCGAGAGCTTCCCGTACCCGTGTGCGATCACGAAACAGCCCTTCAAATTGGTTTTGATCTGGTTGGGGAGGACGGCGAGATCTCGTATCCGAAGCAAGACCGGCTCGGGGTTCCCTTTTGCCGATTCCACCGTCTCCGCGTCCAGTCCGGTCAAAAGGGTCGCCTCCATGAAAGAAGGAGGAAGGTAGATTGTCTTTTTCTCTTTCTTTTTCTCGGTCCCTTCATCCTCCTTGGTCCGCTTGGCGTAAGGATTGGATACAACGGTGATCTCGCCGATCACCTCCCGCTCCGGCGCTTTGGCCTCGACTTCCCGTCCTGGCGGAGGCGGGGGAGGCGGAGGAATCCGGACGTCGGTCGGAGGAGGGGGCGGCGGGCCGGGGAATCCACTCTTCTCAGGGACCGCCCTGCCGGTCTTGTCGGGGGGAACGGGAGGAGCCTTCTGCTCTCTCTCCTTTTTCAGATCCTCGATCTCCTGGCGCATTTGGTCGAGGCTGTCTTTCTGGCTCTTAAGCTCTTTTTGGGACTCCATCACCTGAGACTTCTGTAGCATATTCGGCTCAAGCGAGATCTCCTTCTTCTGCTCTACCGGAGTGGAAGAGGTGGAACTCCCCCTCGTCATCCGGTATCCGAGGGTTCCGAGCGCCAAAACCACCACGATCAGAATGGATAAGACTCCCCTGCGCTTTTGCTCCGAGGTCAAACCGCTCCAAAATGTTTTCAGGCCGTTCATTAATTCCCCTCCCCGCGTTGTTCGACGATCAAGACACGCGCCGACTGGCCGGTGGTCAAGGTGAGTCGATCGATCGTGATCGCCACCGGCCGAAGCGCAAGGTCGACCTTCAGAAAGTCTTTCTCTCGCAACTCAATGTGAGATCCCCTCGGTTGAACCACGAATTCTTTCACCATAAGACCTTCCCCCTCGACCGAGATCGTCCTGGTGAGGGTGACTTCGATGTCGCGAAAGAGATCGATCACCTTTCTTGTCTGGGTGACCGTAAAGCTTTCCGGAATTTGATCGGTATAGACCGCTCGAATCAGAGTGAGCAATTTCTCCTCGTACGGAAGCCCACGCATTAACGTAAGATTGGACTTGATCTGATCGGCGCCTCCGGATGTCAATCGCACCGTTTTCGACGGAACCCGTTTTGGGATGGCGATGATGCGGAAGACGTGGTCTCCGCAGACGACGAAGACCTCCGCGGGGGTGGTCGAATAAGTGAGCTGACCGTCCTCTTTTAGAATCTGGAATTTTAGAAAAGCGTCCCGCTTCGTAAAATGGACCGAGAGACCCTTTTCTTTCGAGAAGATAACGTCCTCGATCGTAGATGCGCAGACGATGCGGTTTGCATCCGAGTTGCTCATCTCTACCGGCGTGGTCACCTCCGGGAGAATGGCAATATCTCCCGGGGACGGATCCTGGGAGAAAGCCGGTCCGGAAAACCCAAAAAGGAAAAAGGCCGTCAGAAGAGAGAGAAGATAAAACATAGGATTACTCCTGTTTTTCGGTAATATTTAAAAGACTAAATCTGCCATCGATGATTCGATATTTGAGGAAGTAAGACTTCACCGCTTCATCCACTCGAGTGACTTCGACAAATTGCTTGCGCACTCCCCGCACTTCGATCAAGGAAGGGGTAAAGAAGATTTGCTGGATATAAAAGGCGCTGGTGATATGGGCTATTTCAATACGGTCGGCCAGTTCATAAAAGCTCTTTTTCGCCTCCGGATACGACTCTGGCGCATATAAACCGATGAGCTCCTCGAACTGACCTCGCGCCGAGGTCTGCGTGTAGTTTCCAGCCAAACTCATTACATACCGGGCGTAGGCCCGGAGACTCTCTTCGGAGGCGCCCTCCTGGGTCACTTCCAATCGCGAGTTAAGCGCGGGCGGGATAATGATGGTGCGCGCTGTATTCATCGCCCGGGAGAGAAGAACGGTATTAAAGAGGACGGCGCCTCCGATCACAAGAACAGCGAGTTTTAGGATACGGTTCTCGGCCACTTTGTTTGACGAATCTTGTAAAAATGTCTCGAGTTTCATGGGACCTCTTTTCTACTCCTGAAATTCGTCTTCGAAAAAAGTCGGATAGCCTTTCAGTCTGACGAGACCGATAAAATAAAAACAATGCTTAAGAAAACCTCTCGGATAACGCTTTTTCTGCGAAGAGTAAAAATAAGGCCCTCCCACGATCATGAACCAAAAATAACTTCCGAATAGGAGCGCAATAATATAGAAGATCAGCGCGATGATGAGTTCGTCTGTCTCCAGCCAAAGCACCTGGAAGGGCTGGGAGAGATATTGCGGAAACCGTTTTCTATCCATCGATCACCTTCCCTGTCGGTAACGCCCTCTCCCCCCGGGAGGATGAAGGGGGTCCACCCCCAGGGGAGAGAGAACGCTCGGGTTCAAATCAGCGCGCCAAGGCTTGCAACCACGGTATCGGCTTTCATCAGGATGGCCCCTCCGAGAATGGACGCGATGGCATACCAAATCTCGGCTTGGATCCCCATGTAAGCCCCAAACGCGATTGCAAGAACACCTCCGACGAAGCCGATCGGCCCTTTTAAGATCTTATTGACGCCGATATCGTACGCGTCGTAGGCAAATGAACCGGCCACGGGCGCCACAAATGCGTTCGCGAATGGGGCGATCGCCAGCACCAGGAGCAGCGCCAAGAAGGCCAATTGAACCTCCTTCCGATTGAAAATGCTGTTATGAGAATCACCTCCTTTTTTTGAGACTCTTCCACTGAAAA
>JAHFEM010000372.1 GCA_023248505.1 Nitrospirota bacterium | reverse complement strand
CTCACGACACGCCGGTGAAAGAGGACACGGTCGGCTTCCTCGAATTCCAAGGGTTGACCGGGGTGGCGGTGGTGAATCTCACCGGCGGCAGCCGGGAGTCGCCCCCCCTCCGGGCAAAATCGGGGGAGCGTTATCCGGTTATCAAAAACGTCCCTTCTCTTTATGCCCGTCTGGATGGGGCCCTCCATCGTCTCCTGAGCGATCCGACCCTGCCGAGGCTGATCACCCATCTCGAAAACCTGGCCGCCGACACCCAGTCGCTGGTGGATGAGGAAAATCGCGCTGCATTCAAACAGCTACTGGCAGAGACGGCGAAGATCGCCGGGACGTTGGACCGGATGACGGGGAAGGTTGATGCGCAACTTCCGATCGTGCTCGATCACCTTCAAGAAAGCAGCCGCTCCCTTCTGGAGATGTCGAACAAGGCGGCGCTGACGAGCGCGATGCTGGAGCGTCTGGTGAATGATAATCGGACCCGCATCGAGGAATTTACAGGACAGACGTTGACGGAAGCCGGTCTTCTGATAACCGAGCTGAGAGAGTTGACCGCCACCTCGAAGCGGCTGGCCGCGCAACTGGAGCGAGAGCCGAATGCTCTGATCTTCGGCAGGTCCCGGTATCCCCGTGGACCGGGAGAGTAAATTGATTGTCGATCGGATCGGATGGAGCGCGCGAACGCTCTTCTCTTTCTTTTTCATGGTCATCGCCGCAACCGCCTGTACCTTTCCCGGGCAAACGAAGCAGGAGATCGTCCATACCTTTTTTCTGAATCCGGAGGGGATGGCGGTTCCGGGGCGGGGCGGGGCGGGGAAGGGATCGACCGCCGTTTTGCTGGTGAATCTTCCCCAAACGCGGGCCGGATTCGATACGGAGCGGATCGCCTATTTGCGGCGCTCTCATGAGGTCAGTTATTACGCCGCCAGCGAATGGGTCGACACCCCTGCCCGGATGTTGGCCCCGCTGCTGGTCCGGGCCTTCGAACGAATCGGCGCCTGGCAGACGGTGGTCCAGATGCCGAGCGCGGTTCGGGGCGATTATCGGATCGATTCCGACAACCTGACCCTCGGTCAGGAATTTTTTCAGCATCCGAGCCGCGTCCGCCTGACGCTGCGCGCCCAACTGATCGACCTGCGGCATTCCCGCCCCGTCGGCGCGAAGCGCTTCGAGATCTTGGAAGAGGCTCCGAGCGAAGACGCGTATGGCGGGGTGATTGCCGCCAACCGGGCCGTCGCCAAGCTGCTGGAAGAAATCGCCGATTGGCTCAGCGGTTGTCACAACGAGGAAACGGTCGGTCACTGCAATTGACGCTTACAGGAAGATCCTCTGAAAATTACCCCGCTTTCGGCAACTCCGTCTTTTTTTTCCCTTTTGCTTTTTCCCGGGTCCGTTTCAGGCTCGCTTTGAGCGCCTCGGCGAGATCGATCAGGGGGGCCTCAGCCTGCTTCGAGATCGTCACTTCCCTCCCCTCGATCTTATTGTGGATGATCTCCAGAAGCTGCTCGCGATGGGTGTCGTGGTACGCTTGCGGATTGAAGGGAGCGGACAACTGCTTCATCAATTCAATCGCCATTTCCAGCTCCTTCGGCTTCAACTCAACCTTCTTCGGCAGCTCTTTTGAGATCGCTTGAACCGTCCGGACCGACTCGGGATAGTATAGCGTCTCCAATCCGATCGCCTCTTCGATCGGCCGCAGCAGGGCCAGATGCCCTTTTTGCCGAAGCGCAATCCGGCCGACCGCGGCCAGCTCCATTTTTCTCATCGCCTCCCGAAGGAGAGTGTATGCCTTGGCGCTCCCTTCCTCGGGAACGGCATAGTAGGCGCGGTCATAATAGATTGGATCGATCTCTTGATAGCGCACGAAGTTGAGAATCTCAATTGTCCTCTCCAGCTGTTGCGCCGCCTTTTCAAAATCTTTCTCGTCCAACAGGACGAACTGTTCTTTGGAATAGGGATAGCCCCGGATGATCTCTTCTTGAGCGACCTCCTTGTTGCAGGTCGGACAAAATTTGCGATATTGAATCCGAGTATTGCATTCTCTATGAAGGTAGTGGAATTTCAGAGGCCGATCCTCCGTGGCGGTGTAGAGGCGGACGGGAATGTTCACCAGGCCAAACGTAATCGAACCTTTCCAGAATGAGCGAAATGCCATTTTGTGACTCCTTACTTATTGAAGCTTCTTTATCGCTTCCATTGGATCTTGAGCTGCTTTGAGGATTCCTTCCCAGAGGTCGCCCGATTGCGCCAGCCGCTCGGGCGCCGACGCCAACGTGTAATCGAGTGGGGAAACGCGCCGAAGCGCTTCCCATGCCACCGGAAACGAGACGGTCGCCTCCGGCACGGCGCGAAGCGAGTAGATCGAAGCGAGCGTCTTCCCCGCCGCATTCTGGTTGAAATCGATCAGCACCTTCTTCCCCCGCCGCTCCTTCTGCCAGGCGGTCGTGATCTCTTTCGGATGATCGGCCTGGAGCTGCTCGGCCATCGCGCGGGCAAACCGGCGTGTTTGGGTGTAGCTGTAGATCGGGATGATCGGAACGAAAACATGGAGCCCCGATTTACCGGTCGTCTTCACATAGGACCTCAACCCCATTCTTTCCAGGAGACGATTCAACCACAAGGCAGCCTCCGCCCCCTGCTCGAACCGTTTCCAATCCACGGGCCCCTGCCCCTCTCCCTTCGGGGGGTCGATGTCGAAGACGATGAAGTCCGGCGGCGCGAGAGCTCCCTCCGGATCGACCCGGCTATAGGAGGGGTGCAGCTCAATGTTGCCGAGGTTGGCGAGCCAGACAAGCGTGGACGCATTGTCGCAGACGATCATCCTTCTTTTGCTCTCCTCCTCGGTTTCGACGGCCACCCGTTTGACCCACGGCGGGGCCGCTTCCTTCCAATCTTTTTGATAGAATGACTCCCCTTCAATCCCCTCCGGAAAACGGATCAACGTCAGCGGACGATCGTTTAAATGAGGAAGGAGGAAGGGAGCGACTTTGACGTAGTATTCGATCAGATCGGCTTTGGTCTGTCCCCGCTGCGGCCAGAAACGCTTATCGAGATGGCTCAGATCGATCCGGTTCCCTTCGAACTGAACCGCCACCCGCTCGCCGATCCAGATCGCCGGCTTGGCTTTCTTCTTCTCCGGAACGACCTCTTCCGCTGTCACACGCGGCTCAAACCGGCACTCCTCCGGAGCGATATCGTCCCGAAGCCCCAAGAGGATCGGCGCGCGAAGATGGCGATCTTCGGTCCAATGGGTGAACTTCACCCGAGCGACCAGGCGCGGCGCCGCCCAATGGGGACGGGCATTTGTTTTAGGACGGGACTGGAAAGGGCATCGGTCGATCTCCAGCGGCCGAAGTTGCTTCTCGACCTGCCGCAGCATCTCCGCATCGAATCCGCTTCCGGTATGCGAGATATATTGAAGCGCCTCCCCCTCATAGAGGCCGAG
>JAHFEM010000371.1:2428-3445 GCA_023248505.1 Nitrospirota bacterium | reverse complement strand
GACGTCTTCTCCCCCCTCTGGGCGTTCGACGTCTGGGCGTGGCGAGATCCGACGGCGGCGAACAGCGCGTTCGGATGGGAGTCGAATCCGGCCAACGCGCACCACGACACCGAAGGGGATTGGTCGGGCCACTGTAACCAGGCCGCCACCGCGACGATTATCTTCAAGGAGCCGCCGGCGGATCTCGAATGGCAGTGGCTAGACGCCGCCCGTGGAAACCGCCGTCTCGGACTCGACAGCGAGGGGCTGAAAATCCTCGCCACCGAGTTCGCCGGGCATCGGGTTCGGACCGAGACCCTCTTCACCATCTTCCCGGCGATGATTCCGGACGGGGCGGGGCCGGGAGAACAGGCGAAGCTGATCCGAGAGCTGAACGGCCTGATCCCCGACCGGGTTCCGCGGAAATTTCCGGAACGCGGGGTCTACGCGGCGCGGATCTTTGCCGCAATGCAGACCGATCTCGGCGAGAACGGCCAGCCGCTGCTCACCGACGTTCGCGCGCCGGCGGGGGGCGGGGCGGTGGCGATGAACCAGGTCTGGAACCAGGCGATCTACCTTTACCGCGCCTATTACAGGGAGCATCCCCAGGCGCTGCAGACCGACGCGGAAGAGCGCCGGGCGCAGGACCTGCAAGTCAATCTCACCGTGTTCTGGAACGAAGATTACCAGCCGACCTACGGGCCCGGCAAGGCGACGGCGGCGGTGGATGACCGCGGGGGCGGGGTCTTCACCGTCACCCCCCGCGACATCGACGGCCGCGGCCTCTCCCTCTGGCGGCAGATGCTGCTCCGGTTGCAGTTCAGCAACGCCGGGCGGCTGAACGCGGCCGACCCCCGCAACAACATCGAGACCTCCACCGGTCTGAACAACTCCCCGTTTTACCTGCTGCGATACCTGCAGCGGATCACGCAGGTGACTGCCGGCACCGTTTCAACCGACGGGAACCCGTTCGTCGACGACACCCTCTTCAATTTGGAAGAACCGGCGGGAACTCAGGTCGTGGAACTCCGCCGGCGA
>JAHFEM010000371.1:0-2418 GCA_023248505.1 Nitrospirota bacterium | reverse complement strand
AGCGTCACCTCGCCGTTCAGGCAGCGAATTCGATCAACACCCGCCGATGAATCACCGCGAATGAGGGTTCCTATGACAGGCGACCTCCTCGTGCAAAGCGCGGTGGATACCTAAGGAAGAAGAAGTTCAGAAAGTGAGTTTTTGAAAGTAGTCATAGGAAAAAAGGGTGGGTAAGAGTACAATGGTGGACAGTGGCCGCTCCATCCGCCCAAGCGTACTCTCACCCATTTTTACTTTGAGGAGCCACCGCATGTCTTACACGACCATCCATCTTCAACAAGGAACACAGGAGTGGCTTGAGTGGCGCCGACAAGGGATTGGAGCATCCGATGCGCCGACGATCATGGGGGAGAACCCCTGGAAAAGCGCAGCAGACCTGTTGCGGGAAAAGTGCAGCGGAGGAACCTCCAGCCCCAATGCGGCGATGGCGAGAGGGACCGCGCTGGAGCCGGAGGCGAGAAAAAGTTACGAAACCAAAGTGGGGGTCCGCTTTGCGCCGGCTTGCCTGCAAAGCGTGAAACATGAATGGCTGCGCGCCAGTGTCGACGGCGTGGCCGCAAACGGAAGCGCGGTCGTTGAAATAAAATGCGGAGAGAGCGTTTATCGCAAGGCGTCGACCTCTCTGGCGGTCCCCGATTACTACTACGGTCAATTGCAACATATCCTTGCCGTGATCCATCTCCAATCGATCGACTTCTATTGTTATCTGCCGGAGCGGCCGGAGATTCATCTCCGTGTTGCGCGAGATGAGGGTTACATCGATCGTCTCCTTGAGACGGAATATCTCTTCTGGCAGAAGCTATTGAAGATTAGAAAAGAACCGGTGCGTCGATAATGGATGAACAATAACCAGCGGCGACAACGGCAAGAGAAGGCGCATCGCCCTGCGGAGGGTCGGGGCGTTGCGCGGCTGGAGAGCGATATCACCCTCGATGGGACTTAGATAGGAGTGGGCAATACAATGGTTTCAATTCAGGCAAAAACAATAGAAGAATACCTCAAAAACCTTCCGGCGGATCGCCGGGCGGTTGTGTCGAAGGTCAGAAGTGTCATCCTGGAATCGCTTCCCGAGGGGTACGAAGAAGCGATCAATTGGGGAATGATCTCCTATCAGGTTCCGCTGGAGCGCTATCCGAAGACTTATAACGGAGAGCCCCTTCTGTATGCCGCCATTGGGGCGCAGAAAGGGAACTATTCTCTTTACCTGACGAGCGTCTATCAGGACAACAAGCTGGCGGCGAAACTGCGGGCCGCCTATAAGCAATCCCGCAGGAACCTCGACATGGGGAAGTCGTGCATCCGATTCATGAGGCTGGAGAACCTGCCACTCGATGTGATCGGTGAAATCGTAGCGAGCGTTCCGGTGGATCAATTCTTGGAGAACTACGAGAAAGCGCGCGACCGCTAGTACCGAACCCCCCATTCGAAGTCATCCATGGAGAAGATGAAAGAGGGATCGTTTATGGGGCCAGGCCCATCGTGCTGATCCCTTTTGCAACCGCTTTTTTGTCCTCTTCATCCTCAATAACCGTGAATGATCGGTTTTCCGGATCGCCCCGCGTTTTACTCCTCAGAGAAGCAATGTAATACGCCTTACAGATAACCTTCCCCACAAAAGGGTATCCTCCAGACAGCGCCTCACCTCGCAGGCAGCCGAAAAATGGATTAGAACGTCCTTCCCGCGAAGGCGGGAATCCAGGAGTCATTAACTTAAAAGAACTCGATTGCTTCGCGAAGCGATAGGCGACGCTACGCGGATTAAGTCGCTAAGCGCTTTCCCGATTAAACAACGGGTGGCCGCCCCGTTACCTCGGCGATCGGGAATGACGGATTCGGGTTGAACCCCCTGCTACGGGCCAGAGACAAATTGCCTCATTCCTCTATATGACCCTTCACCGCCCACAACAACTCATGCACAAAGGAGAATCTTACATGCCATACATCACGGTCGACAAGGAAAACTCCGGCAATGTTGATTTATACTACGAGGACCACGGTTCGGGCCGGCCGGTCGTGATGGTTCACGGTTGGCCGCTGAGCGGCGCTTCCTGGGAGAAACAGGTGCCGGCTCTGCTCGATGGAGGTTACCGAGTGATCACATACGACCGCCGCGGATTCGGAAAATCGAGCCGGCCGGCGTTCGGCTACGACTACGATACGCTGACGGAGGACCTGCACAAGCTGACGACGAAGCTCGACCTGCGCGACATCGCCTTGGTCGGCTTCTCGATGGGGGGCGGCGAGGTGGCCCGCTATCTCGGCGCGCACGGATCGGAGCGGGTGAGCAGCGCGGTCTTTATGTCGGCGATTCCCCCCTTCTTGCTCAAAACGCCGGACAATCCGGAAGGGGTCGAGGCCGGTGTCTTCGAAGGGATCAAGAAAGCCATCGTTGCAGACCGTCCGGCGCTTTTATCCAAG
>JAHFEM010000370.1 GCA_023248505.1 Nitrospirota bacterium | reverse complement strand
GGCCTTTACCCCTGACGCCTCACGTTATTTTAACTCTGGGTTCCCCCGACCGTCAGCTCCGAGATCTTGATCGTCGGAAGGCCGACGCCGACCGGCACGCTCTGGCCGTCTTTCCCGCAGGTCCCGATCCCCGAGTCGAGCGACATGTCGCTCCCGACCATGGTCACCTTGGTCAAGACATCGGGGCCGTTGCCGATGAGGGTCGCTCCTTTCACCGGACGGCCGATCTTTCCATTCTCGATCAGGTATGCTTCGCTCGCGGAGAAAACGAATTTACCGGAGGTGATATCGACCTGGCCCCCGCCAAACGAAACGGCGTAGAGTCCCTTCCGGACCGACCGGATGATCTCCTCCGGGGCCGACTCCCCGGCCAGCATATAGGTGTTGGTCATCCGGGGCATCGGGCTGTGGGCGTAGCTTTCGCGCCGGCCGTTCCCGGTCAGCGGCATTTTCATCAGCGTCGCGTTCAACCGATCTTGCAGATAGCCCTTTAGGATTCCCTTTTCGATTAGAACGGTCCGGCTGGTCGGGGTCCCTTCGTCATCCACATTAAGCGATCCGCGCCGCCACGGGAGGGTCCCGTCATCGACCACGGTGCAGAGCTCGGAAGCGACCCGCTGTCCGAGTTTCCCGCTGAAGGCCGAGCTTCCCTTTCGGTTGAAATCGGCCTCCAAGCCGTGTCCGATCGCCTCATGGAGGAGGATGCCGGGCCAACCCGGCCCCAGCACCACTTCCATGACCCCCGCGGGGGCGTCGACGGCGCTGAGATTCATGATCGCCTGGCGCGCCGCTTCCCGGGTGTACTGCTCGAATCGCCGTTCATCCAGGAAATAACGGAACTCCTGCCGGCCGCCCCCCCCGAAACTTCCGGACTGGCGATTTCCCTGCTCCTCGGCAATGCAGCTGATGTTGAGGCGCATCAGCGGCAAGATATCACCGGTGATCATCCCCTCGGAGTTCACGATCAAAACGATTTTATATTCGCTGCTGAAGGAGGCCATGACCTTTTTGATCCGCGGATCGTATTGCCGGGCGATCCGATCCATCTGTTCCAAGAGCTTGATCTTCTCCTCGACGGGGATCTCGATCGGCGGGGTCTGAACCGGATAAAGGTTACGGGAAGGGGCCGTGACCCGCCCGATCGGGACGGTCCCCGAGGATCCCCCCTCCTCGGCAATGTACCGGGCGGTTTTTGCGGCGACGACAAGCTGATCGGTGGTGATATCATCGGAATAGGCGTAGCCGGTTTTCTCTTGAGCGATGGCCCGGACACCGACGCCCTGAGAAATATTTTTGGAGACCTTCTTGACGATTCCCTCTTCGAGGCTGATCGATTCGCTCGTTTGATACTCGAAGTAGAGATCGGCATAATCGATCCGCTTTCCCAAGACGCCGCCGATCGCCGATTCAAGTGATGAGGTCGAGAGACCGTACTTCTGCAGAAAAAACTGCTCCGGCCGTTCCGTTGCTTTTCCCATTCGATTCTTCCTTTCGGAAAGATTGCTTTTACGCTGTGATTGATTTCTGCTTAATTTTACAGGAGTTCTGCATCTTCTTTCAAGTCTGATTTCTTCCGAGGCGTTGGAGCCGCCGCTGCTTTCGGTCGAGGGCTTCTTGATGGCGTCGCCGTTCCGTCTCATTCGATAAGATCAGTTTCGGAACCGGCACCGGCTTCCCGTTGAAATCGATGGCGACATAGGTGAGGATGGCGCTGCTGGTATGGACCCGCTCTCCGGAAAGGCCGTTTTCGGAATAGACCTCGACGCCGACTTCCATGGAGCTTTTTCCGGCATAGTTCATCTGGGCCTTTAAGATGACCAAGAAGCCGAGCCGGACCGGAACGTGGAAATCGAGCCCTTCCATCGATGCGGTGACGATCGGTTTCCGGCTGTGCCGGTTCGCGACGATCGCCCCGACCATGTCGATCCAATGCATCAAGGTTCCGCCGAGAAGATTTCCGAGCATGTTGGTGTCGTTCGGCAGAACGATTTGGACCATCTCCGTCGCCGATTCGGCGACCGTCTTTTCTTCTTCCGCCATTTTTTCTCCCCGTCTCTGCTGACCATTTCTTCCTTGACCCCCCGCATCCCGGCCCCGCTTCCTACGACATCGTCGCGCCCCCGCAAATGTTCAGCGCTTGACCGGTCATCGCTTGGGAGGCCTCCGAGGCAAGATAGACCGCCAGCTCCGCGACCTCCGTCCCCTCGGTAAACCGCTTCATCGGGATCGCCGCGACCGCCTGCCGGCGAACCTCCGCTTCTGAAAGTCCAGCCGCCTCGGACCACTCCCTCAATCCGAGTTTCGCCATCTCCGTTTCGACCCACCCCGGGCAGAGCGCATTGACCGTGATGCCGCGTGAGACCACTTCGAGCGCCAGCGCGCGGGTAAATCCGATGATCCCATGTTTCGCCGTGCAGTACGCCGTGTATCCGGCCACCCCGAACTTGCCGAGCACGGAGGAGAGATTGATGATCCGGCCGTGCGACTGATCGGGCATCTCTCGGAGGACCCGCTTCGTCATATAGTAGGTCCCGGTGAGATTGGTCTGAAGGATGGTCATCCAACGCTCGTCCCCTTCCTTCGCCATTGGATTCTGTCCGGATGTGCCGGCATTATTGACCAGAATCGCCATCGGCCCAAACCGTTGAACGGCTTTTCCAACGAACCGATCGACCGATTCCTTATCCGTGATGTCCAATTCCAACCCGATGATCGGCCGGCCTTCTTTCTCAAGCCGCTCTACAAAGACCTTATAATGGTTTGGATTGCGTGAGCCGATCACAACCCGGGCCCCCTCTTTTAAGAACGCTTCTGTCAGGGCCGCTCCAATACCGGTTCCCCCGCCCGTGATGATGGCGACTTTATCTTTCAGGCGCATCAGAACCTCCTCCGCGACAGACCTTTAAATGTCCTAAATGGTGTATGAATGTACGATATCGGTTACCGGTGATTTCTTGATCCCATTTCATCCAAAAAGCAAGATTACAAGCTATTGATTTTAAAATAAAAATATATCATAAACTCAGAATGATTGCGGCACAGTGATTGCACAAAATCACCCGCGTTCCTAAAAACCCACCCAAACAGGAGGAGTTCGAATGAAGAAATTCGTTATGTTTCTTGTTGCTGCCATGGTTGCCTTCAGCTTCGCCACCACCACCTTCGCCAGCGAAGGTCACAAAGTGTCCGGAGAGGTCACCAAGGTCGAAGGAGATATGGTCACCGTTAAAGACGACAAGGGGAAAGAGCACAAACTCCATACCGACAAAACCACCAAGATGTCAGGCGACGTGAAGCAGGGCGCAAAAGTTGAAGCAGAGATGACCGAGAAAGGTCACGCTACCGCCATTTCGGTGAAGAAATAATCTAAGCTCCTCTCAATTGTCTTTTACGGACTCCTCTCCATCTCAACCGGATGGAGAGGTGTTTTTTTCTAAATAATCCCAAAGACCGTC
>JAHFEM010000028.1 GCA_023248505.1 Nitrospirota bacterium | reverse complement strand
ACGCGGGCCACTACTGTCCGGTTAAATATCGAATAGTTGTAATTGGTTAGAGTCATCACTTATTTCTGTTTGTTGCTCAGCCCGAGCAAACATGCATGAAATGGGGGTTTTCTCGAAAAGCGTCAGGCTCAAAACTTGTAGAATTGTGTAGAGACTTTGTCCAAACCTAATTTCTTTTTGATGATCGCGACCAGGAGGTAGACTGAAACAGCGATCCAAATCTGGGTCTTCACGCTGTTCTCTGAGGTTCCATAAAAGCTCTTGATGCGCAGGTGTTGTTTGATCCATTTGAAGAAGAGTTCTACTTGCCACCGGTAACGATAGATGGCCGCGACCGTTTCCGAAGGCACAGAGAAATTGTTGGTCAAGAAAATGAGCCGCTTGTCCAGGTCTTCCGAGTAATAACTGATCCGTCGCAGAGGATCGGGGTAAAGCCCGGAAGTCTTGGGACCGGTTAACACGATGGTCTGATCGCTTCTCACTCCGGTGGACTTGTTGACCGGATGCGAGTAGCGACGCTGGAATTTCAGGTTTCTCTTGGCGCGAATCACAAAGAAACTCAGGCACTGATGAAGTCGATAAAGACGTTCGAAATCGAGATAACCTCGATCCATGACGATATAGGATCCGGGCTCCGGAATGAGGATGTCCAGCACATTGACATCGTGGACTTTTCCATCCGTGATGTCGATAAAGACAGGGATAGCGCCTTGGAGGTTGATCATCGTATGGAGCTTGACCGCTCCCTTGGTATGCCGGAATCGGGTTCAAGGGAAAAGCGAGAGACAAAGGTCGATGGTGGTTGCATCCAATGCATAGATGGTTGCGTCGAGATCGAGTCCGAGGTCCGTGTCGGCGTAGAGCGGACGAGCGATGCGAATGAGTGCCTGCGCAAAGTCTGCATATATCCTCCAGTCGCGTTTCTCGTTGGCGTCGGCCAGGGTGGATCGTTTGACCGGTCCTCGGAAACCCGAATGATAGAGCTTCTTGTCGTGCGCCAGAAGACAGACCTCGATGTCTCGAAGGCTCTCCCGATAGGTGAGTTGAGCAAAGGCCATCGCGAGAAATTGGTCCCAACAAGAAAATCGCCGAATGCTTCGATCTCCCTCGTAGCGTTGGACGCAGCGGTGAAACTCGTTGTGGGAAAGGAACGCGATCATTTGAGCAAAAACGGATTGTCCCTGGTTCATAACCTATCTCCTCAGAGGGTGTCCTCGTGAGGATAAGGCATGACAAAGGGAAAAACGATTTCAAATCGTATAAACTCATTTTTGCTTAATGACCTTTTAGTTTCAGTAAGTTATAGCAAAAACTGAATTGCTCAACCGGACAGTAATGTACGCGGGAGGTGAAGGGCCATGTTGAAGAGATTAACGGCCAAGCCGCCGGGGAGATTCGACATTCTCAAAGGAGCTTCCTCTCCCCAAGTCGGCTACGCTGTCGCGGTGCTGACCACTCTATTTTCTTTGCTCCTTAAATTGGCAATCGGTCCCCTTACTGATCCACCCCCCTTTATCCTGTTTTTTTTCGCCGTCATGTTCAGCTCGTGGTACGGCGGTCTGGGACCGGGTCTTCTGGCGACGCTCCTCTCGACGCTGGCGGACGTCTACTTCTTTTTTACTCCACAGCAATCGTTTGCGATCACCGGCTCGGATATTCTGATGTTGTGCCTTTTTGTTATTGAGGCGGTGATGATCAGTTCGTTAAGCGAAATGCGTCGTTCCGCCCAACAAAAGGCCGAGGAGGCGAATCGCCTCAAATCACAAATCCTTGCGATTGTCTCCCATGATCTCCGCTCCTCCCTTAACGCCATCATCGGCTACAGTAGCCTCTTAAAAAGCCAGTTATTTAGTGACGATGTTGCCAAGCGGGGAGAGATGTTGGAGAGAGTAGACCAGAATGCCAGGACGCTTCTCGATCTGATCAACAACATCCTTGACCTGAGTCGAATAGAGGCCGGACGGATGGAACTGCAACGAGAGAGGGTCGATCTTTCTGAAATGATCCGGGAGGTCTTAAACAGCCTGGAGCCGTTGGGGAAAGAGAAGGGGCTGGAGATCATTCTGATTGACGACCCGACGGTCCCGCTCATCGGATCAGATCGTGGGAAAGTCAAACAAATGATCACAAACTTGATTGCAAACGCGATCAAGTTTACAGATCGCGGATCGGTCAGAGTGCATCTCCTTCACGAGCCCGCTCGGAAGAGGGTCGTCGTGGAGATCAGCGATACGGGGATCGGAATTTCCGAGGAGGACCTCCTGCATATCTTTGAACCGTTTTACCAAGCTTTGAATTCTAAGAAGGAATCCGGTTCAGGCACAGGTTTAGGTCTGTCCATTGTAAAGAAACTTGTCGATCTTCTCGGGGGAACCGTTCAGGTGATTAGTAAACCAGGAGTGGGCTCCACCTTCACCGTCTGCTTTCCATACGATTTGCCGGATCGACCCTTGTCCTCGTGATTTTGAAGTGGATCGTTCACGACTAAGATCGCCCTTCCGATTGACCGTGAGAGGAAGAACCGGAGAACGGATCTTCCAATCGGTGCGTTTTTTTATCGTAGCACCCTTTCAACTCATCCCCGATCGTCCCCTCCCAGAGCGGCACCCCCAGGATGTAGGCGGCGCGGCCGAGCATGTGCGCCGCCACCGGAGCGGTCAGAAAGAAAAAGAAGATCACCAGCAGCGCTCGGGTCGTCACCCCGAGCTCGTCGAAATAGACCGCCACCCCCAGGAGCATCAATGCAATGCCGAGCGTCGACCCTTTGGTCGCCGTCTGCATCCGAGAGTAGAGATCGGGCATTCGGAAGAGGCCGACCCCCGCCAGAAGAAGGAACGCGGCGCCGAGCGTCATCAAGATCCAGGCGAGCCATTCACTCATGGGCCCTCTTCTCCAGATAGCGGGCAAAGGCGATCGTCCCAAGGAAGGCGATCATCGCGAGGACGATTCCGGCGTCGAGGAAAACGGGGTGGTTCGTCGTGATCGCGTAGAGGCTGAGGATGCCGACGGTGATGATCGCGATTAAATCGAGCGCGACCACCCGATCGGGGAGGCTCGGGCCGCGAACGAGCCGGTAGAGGGCGATCAGAAGGGCCGCGATCAGCATCATCATGACCCCGTTGGCCGGGTGAATCAGGAATGCAATGAAACGCTCGATCATCGCAGCAACTCCAAGATCCTCCGCTCGAAACCGTCTTTGATCTTCCTTCGAACCGCTTCCAGATCATGGTCGCTCACATACATTTCATGAATATAGAGAACGCGCCGGTCGGCGGACACGTCGAGACTTAACGTGCCGGGCGTCAGAGAGATCATGTTGGCCAGCAGTGTGATCTCCAGATCGGAGCGGGCATCAAGCGGGATGGCGACGATCGCCGGCCGCATGTAATGGCTCGGGGTGATCACGTCGTGCGCCAGGCGAAGGTTGGATTTGATCAATTCCCAGATAAAAAAGAAAAAGAGCTCGATCGCCTGCCGCAGCTTCTTCGGATAATGCCCCAGGCCGACCATCCGCCGGGCGAAGAGAAGGATCAGAAAGCCGATTCCGAAGCCGACGACCAGGTTCGCGAGGGTGAATTGCGCCGTCATCATCGCCCAGGCGAGCGCCAACAGGATGTTCCAGAGAAAACCGTTCATTGGATCCCTCCCAATACCGATTCAACATACCCTTCGGGATGGAGAAGCTGCTCGGCCGCCTGCGCGGCGATCTCCATCAGCGGCCCCGCCGCCAGCCCCAAGATGATGATCAAGATCGCCAGCGCCGAGATCGGGGCGATGAGAAGCCGCGGCGCGGCGCTCTTTTCCTCGCGCGGTCGCTCCGGTTCCGGCGGATTTTTCCAGAAGGCCTCGGTCCAGATCTTCATCATCGAGAAGAGCGTGAGAATGCTGACCCCGAGGGCGACGGCGACGACGGCATACTGCGCGGTCGCAAGCCCCGCCTCGATGAGGGCGAGTTTGGCGACGAAACCGGAGAGGGG
This sequence comes from Nitrospirota bacterium, assembly GCA_023248505.1. Taxonomy (GTDB): domain Bacteria; phylum Nitrospirota; class Nitrospiria; order SBBL01; family Manganitrophaceae; genus Manganitrophus. The sequence continues at coordinate 6,124 of JAHFEM010000028.1, read as the reverse complement.
GGGCATTCCGGCGAGGGAGAGGGCCGGAATCAAGAAGAGGAGCGAGAGACCGGGAGCGGTCCGGTAGAGGCCGCCGAGCTTTTTCAAGTCGTACGTCCCAGCGATCCGGCAGACGACGCCGCTCACGAGAAAGAGGGCCGCCTTCGAGAAAATGACGTGAACCATAAAGAAAACCGTCCCCGCCAGCGCCAACGGGGTGAAGAGCCCCAATCCCATCAAAAGGTATCCGATCTGGCTGACGATGTGGAACGAGAGGAGCCGGCGGAAGTCGATCTGCGCGACCGCCCCCAAGACGCCGGTGACCATCGTCATCCCGGCGATCGCCAGGAGAAGGGGATGGGTGTAACCGGTGTCGTGAACGAAGAGGAGGGTGAAGATCCGGATCAGCGCGTAGACCCCGACCTTCGTCAACAGGCCGGAGAAGAGCGCGGTGACCGTCACGGGGGGAACGTGGTAGGAGGCGGGGAGCCAGAAGAAGAGGGGGAAGACGGCCGCTTTAATACCGAAGGCGACCAGAAAAAGCATCGCCAGCGTCGTCACCAGACCGGAAGGGACCTCGGGCAATTTGCGGGAGAGATCGGCCATGTTCAAGGTGCCGGCAACCCCGTAGAGAATGCCGACCGCCGCCAGGAAGAGGGCCGACGAGATCAGGTTGAGGGTGACATACTTGAGCGCTCCCTCCATCTGCGCCCGCTCCCCTCCGAGCGCCAGCAGGACGAAGGAGGCCATCAACATCACCTCGAACCAGACATAGAGATTAAAAATATCGCCGGTGAGAAACGCCCCGCAGACCCCCATCAAGAGGATCTGTACGAGCGGATGATAGCCGAACGACTCCCGCTCCGGATCGAGGCTTCCGAGCGAGTAGAAGGCGACGGCGGCGCCGACGACTCCCGCCGTAAGCACCATCACCGCGCTGAAGAGATCGGCGACGAGCGTGATGCCGAAGGGAGCGGGCCAGTGGCCGATCTGCACCGATTGAATCCCATGATGCCGGACCGATTCGAAGAGTCCGGCCGCCGCCAGGAGAAGGCCGACGCTTCCGGCGATGCCGAAGGCGCGCTGAAGCGGTCGCCTCCGCCAGGCGGTCAGCGCGGCGACCGCCGCGAAAAAGGGGATCAGAATCGGCGCGATCAGCAGAAGTCTCATCGATCGGTCTCCTTCATCGCGTCGAGGTCTTCGCTTCCGGTCGTCTGATAGGCGCGGTAGGCGAGGACCAGCGCGAAGGCGAGCACACCGAAGCCGATCACGATGGCGGTCAGGATCATCGCCTGCGGCAGCGGATCGGCAAAGGGTCCGGTCGGCCGGTCGGCCCCCCGCGGAACGAGGGGGGGCTCGGCGCGGGTCAGCCCCCCGGCGGTGAAGATCAGGAGATTGGTGGCGTTGCTTAAAAGAGAGAGGCCGATGATCAATTTGGCGAGACTCCGCCTAAGCATCAGATAGAACCCCGCCGCATAGAGCCCGCCGATCACCAGCGATAAGAGCATCTCCATCGCTACTCCTCCGCCAGTGAGAGAATGATCATCAAGGTAACTCCGATGACGGTCAGATAGACCCCGGTGTCGAAGAGAAGAGGGGTCCCGATGTTGAGGCGTTCGAGGTAGGGGAGGCGCAGGTGTCCCCATTCCCCTGTCATGAACGGCGATCCTTTCATCAGAGAGAGAAGCCCGCTTCCGGCGGCGATCGCAAGGCCTACGGCGATCAGGGTGCGGGGATCGACCCGAAGGGCCTGGCGCGTGGCGGCGACATCATACGCGATCGTATAGAGGGCGAACCCCCCCGCGGCCATCAATCCGGCGACGAATCCCCCGCCCGGTTCGTTGTGACCGCGCAGCAGAAGGAAGAGGGAGAATTGCAGCATGATGGTGAAGAGAAAATGGGTCGCGGTCCGAAGAATCAACGAGATCATCGCTTCCCCTCTAGGCGGAGTTTGAGAAGCGCATAGACCCCGAAGGCGGCGACCGACAACACGGTGATCTCCCCCAAGGTATCAAACGCTCGGAAATCAACCAGAATGACATTCACGATGTTCCGCCCGTGCGCCATCGGGACGCTTGTCTCGGCGAAGAAACGGGAGATCGGCGGGTGAAACCGGGCGTGTGACGCCAAATAGGCTAATGTGAACATCAATGTTCCGACCGCCAGGGAGAGGAGGCCGTCGCGGAGGCGTCTTTTCCATTCGGAGAAGGGGGTGAGGCCGGGGAGATGGTAGAAGACGAGGATAAAAAGGATGACCATGAAGGTCTCGATCAAAAATTGCGTCATCGCAAGGTCGGGGGCGCCGTAGAGAATATAAATGAGCGCCACCCCGTATCCGACCACCCCCAGCGCGGTGACGGCGCCAAGCCGCGAGCGGGTCTGTGTCGCCAAGAAGGCGGCGGCGAGAATGACCCCGCCGATCGCCACCTCATAGAAGCGCAGCTCCGATTCAATCCCGAGTCCGATGAAACCGTCCCGGTGGAGGAGGGTATAACCGGCCAGCCCGACGGCGCTCGTCGCCACGATCATGAGATAGATCCGAAGGCGGCCGTTTTGGAGGAGGCGGGTCTGGGCCTGGGCCAACCGCATCATTCCGTTGAGGGTTGCACTGTATCCGCGCGCCGGTCCCCACCGCGCGATCCCCTTCAGCGCCTCGGCGGCCGGAAGGAGGCGTTCCCGCGCGGCATAGAGACCGGCCCCAGCGGCGGTCGTCGCCAGGCTGAGAAGGACGATCTCGTTCCATCCGTGCCAGAGGGAGAGGTGCAGCGGGGCCGGTTGCCGGAGGACGGCGGCGACGGCCGGCGATAAGATCCAGTATCCCGCCAGGGAGGGAAAGAGTCCGAAGAGAAGCCCCGATCCGGCCAGCACCACCGGTCCGAGCCGGAGGCTGATTGGCGCCTCATGCGCCTCCGGATGGGTCACCCCCTTTTTCCCGATTACGAATGGTCGAAGGCCCACCATCCCCGCCACCGCCACCAAAAGGAGACTCGCCAGCATCAACAGCCCGGTCACGTAGCTCCCAATTCCGGACAATTTCTGAGCCGCTTCGTAAAGCACTTCTTTTCCGATATAACCGAAGAGAGGAGGAATCCCCGCCATCGAGAGGGCCGCCAGGCCGGCCGCGGCGGCGGTGATCGGCATCGCTCGCCTTAACCCTCCGAGCGCGCGGATATCCCGCCGGCCGGTTTCATGATCGACGGCGCCGGCGACCAGAAAGAGCGCCCCCTTATAAAGGGCATGGGCGAAGAGATAGATAATCGCCGTCTCAATTGTTGCCGTCGCTCCGAGCCCGAGCAGCAGTGTGAGCATCCCCAAGACGCTGGCGGTCGAGTAGGCGAGGATTCGCTTCATATCGTTTTGATACAACGCCGAGATTCCGGTGACCAGCATCGTCGCTCCCCCAATGATCGAAACAGTGTAGAACCAGGTATCGGTCCCTCCCAAGATCGGCGTCAGCCGCGCCATCAGATAGATCCCCGCCTTGACCATCGTGGCGGAGTGAAGATAGGCGCTGACCGGGGTCGGCGCCTCCATCGCGCTCGGAAGCCAGAAGTGAAACGGAACCTGCGCCGACTTGGTGAAAGCGCCGAGGAGGACCAGCAGCACAATTGGCACATAGAGCGGATCGCCGCGAAGCCGATCTCCTTGTTGGAGAAGGAGAGAGAATTCGAAGCTCCCTCCGATCTGCCCGATCATCACCAACCCGGCCAAGAGGGCGAGCCCCCCTCCTCCGGTGACCAGCAGCGCCTGCAGTGCGGCCGATCGGGCCGTCTCCCGCTCGTGATCGAAACCGATCAGCAGATAGGAGCTGAGGCTGGTGAGCTCCCAAAAGACGAAGAGGGTGAGGAGATTTCCCGCCAGAACGACGCCGAGCATCGACGCCATGAACATCAGGATAAAGAGATTGAATCGGCCGAGTTGGGGATGTTCCTTCAGGTAGCTGCCGGCGTAAATCAAGACCAACGCGCCGATGCCGCTGATGAGAAGGGAGAAGAGGAGGCTCAAGCCGTCGAGATAAAAGGAGAGGGTGACTCCGAGCCGGGGAATCCAGGGATAGGAGACGATCGTCACCTCCCCCGCTGCGACCATGGGGACGTAGGTCAGAAAGTAAATCAGAAGGGAGATCGGGAGGAGCGCCATGATCCAGCCGATCCCTTCTTTGATAAAGCGATGAACGAAGGGGGCCGCCGATGCGAAGATGAAACCGGATAAAACTGTAAGGATGATCGACATCTTTCCTCTGGATCAGTTTGCATCGAATCGGTAACGATGCGACGAGAAGCGCTCGACACGAAAAGAGAGTGCGTTTGAGACCGGCAATGATGGCCTTCAACGCCTCATTGAACCCGACTTGACTGAAGCGGGGAGATGAGAAGAAGCACTCCGCATCAGAGAAGGAGATTTCGGAAGAAGCTTGATATTCGGATCGGCGAATGGCCCGAATCAGGATTTATAAATAAATTATCACAAACCAAGTCTTAAATTAAATGGGGCTGCCTGAGATTCCGGTCGACAGAGCTGCGGGGCGGCAGGTTCGTTGAAACCGTCGAGGGCGATATGGTAGGTTGAAACAAGGGATGAGATCATTTAGGTAAGCAATGATGATATGAAGAGGGAGAGAATTCAGTTGCGGCGGATTTTAATGGCGACCGATTTTTCGGAGCATTCGGAACGGGCGCTCAATCAGGCGGCCTACTTGGCGAAGCGGGTCGGGGCGGAGCTTTATCTCGTTCATGTATTCAAGCGGCCTGTCTACATTCCGGGGGTGTCGAGCCGTGCCGGTCCGAAGATCCTCGAATGGATTCACGGTTTCAAAGAGAGGGTGCGAAAGAGGCTGGTCGCGCTCGGAAAGGAGATCGGCCGAAAGGGGGTGAAGGTCCACCCGATCCTCAAGGAGGGAGCCCCTTTGCGCGAGATTCTCAAAACGGCGGATGAGATCTCGGCCGATCTGATCGTGCTCGGCGCCCCCGGCCGCACCGGCCTCGATCGCTTCATGCTGGGAAGTGTGGCCGAGCGCCTGGCGAGAAGGGCGCCCTGTCCAGTTTTAATTGCAAGGCCGATATCCCTAAGCGTTGAAGGAAAAAGAAAGGCGGCATAAATTTGGTTCAATCGATCCCTTCGTGACGGGATCAGGTCCTATAGAAGTGGCCCGGGACAAAGAGGTTTATTGAGATCTAGATTCACCTTACTTTGGTTGGTTCGGTATTTAATGATGTGCTTATCTTAAAGGGTGACCAGTCTGTCGAGAACCATCTCGTCGAGGTGTGGAAAGGAAAGGTTGCTCTTCTCCTTGATATCGATGATCTCGATCATTATCGGCGGGACTTCTGAGAGTCGCAGGATGGCGGTGTGAGCTGTGTACGCCGAAGCCCATCGGTCCCGGGGGGCACCATCACCCGCGAGCCCGAGCCCACGTGCCTTGAACACAATCACCTCATGCAGCGGCTTGTGATTCTATCGTTTGCTTTCCACAATAAAAATTTGCAACAGTTTTCCATTCTCGGGGATCTTTATGAGAATCCCTGACCCATGGTCAAAAGAGAAACCTCCTTGGCCCTGTCAGAACAGGATGATCAGGATATTTGTGAGAACAAACATCTATCACGAAGGGGTAGATTTATTGCCGGGAACGCCCATTACCGGCAGTTAAATTCCTCTGCCTTCACTTGCCAACTTTCTTTGCCTTAAGCGGCAAGGTAGGTGATATTTTCAGGTGTTGGAGATATATCTCCATGAACCGAAAAAGTAAGAATTACCATCTGTAATTTTCAGCAAAAGAGCGGTTTAAAATTGAGGCTTTCAGGAAGAAAAGCGGAAGGGGAGGTTGTGCAGGCGGTCTTTTCCGCCCTTGGCAAGACCCTCAAAAAGGAGGGGCGTTTTGCTTGTCCCGGTTCCGAGGTCTTTACCGTGAAGAAGCGGAAGGCCCGGAAGGGGAGAAATCCGAAGACGGGAGAGGTGAATCACCATCAAAGCTTCCAAGACCGTGGGATTCAAGCTGACCCCTTCGCTGAAGGAAAGTCTTTTTTACCACATAGAGCGGCTCTTTGCGGCCGCCGCAATTTCCGGAGAAGCAAATACATTGATTCATCTCCTTCCCTCGGCGATGTCTCCGATGCGACCCTTCAGTCCCTTGCCGCATCCTTGC
>JAHFEM010000369.1:509-3466 GCA_023248505.1 Nitrospirota bacterium | reverse complement strand
TATCGAATCGCGGGAGGCAAAGCCAATCGATCGAACCGTTGTTGGAGACCAACGCCGCGCAGCGGGAATCTCCGATGAGGGCGTAGTCGGATATTCTGGAAATTGTTTGAAGGGCCATCCGTTACCCGGTATTTGCGAAAGAGAGGTCGAGAAAGGGCCGTCTCTTTATGATAAAGGAAAGGGGGAATGCGAGGCAAGCCGTTCCGAACGGCGTTGCAGCCGTTGCTTTATCGGCTTGATTATCTTTTGGAAATGGGTTAAGAAGGAGGAGGCGGTTTTTTAAAAATCGACTTTCGCGGGATTCCATGAAACCAAGCTCGGTTCTACAACAGGCGATCCCCCCTCTTTTAAAGGCCTTCATGATGCTCCTTCTCCTTTCGGGATGCGGCGGAGAGAGCGCCACGGGAGGAGGGGGAGGGAGTTGTGCCGGAGTCACCTGTCTCGGCGGCGGAGGGACGGGCGGGGGTGGATCACCAGGGTCCCCGACCCTTTCCGTGACACCGGGGGAGGGTGAGAACGTATTGACCATGGCGCCGGCCGCTGGAACCACCGCGGCCGCCTTTAACCTCTACTGGTCCACCTCTTCTCAAGTCACGATTGCGACAGGGACCAAGATCTCCGGCGTGACGAGTCCGTTTACCCACACCGGTTTGACAAACGGCGCCCCGATCTTCTACATCGCCACCGCGGTGTTGGGCAGCAGCCAGAGCGCCTCCTCTGCCGTCGCCGGCGGGATGCCGGGAAAGTGGACGGCGTTGGCGAACCCCTGTCCGGCGCCCCCCTGCGATCCCTCCTCCCTCCCTCCTGCACGCGACAGCCACACTGCGGTCTACGACTCGACCTCCGATAAAATGATCGTCTTTGGAGGGGAAAGCGCCAGCCAGGCATTGAACGACTTCTGGGTTCTCCAGAATGCGACGGAGACGAGCGCAACCTGGAGCGGTCCGATCACCACGAACGCGCCCCCGGGCCGCGTGGGCCATACGGCGGTCTATAACGATCAGATCCATCAGATGACGGTCTTCGGCGGGTCGCTCGATCTGGACGGAACGTCGCTGACCAGTGAACTTCGAGGAGTCTCCAATGCAGATAGCAACTCGCCGCAGTGGAGCGCTTCTTTGGCTGGAGCCGGCCCATCTTCTCGTTGGGGACATGCGGCGGTTTATGATTCGGCGACCGACAGGATGATCGTTTTCGGAGGGACCACACAAACCAACGGAGCGCTTTCCAAGGAGGTGTGGGTGCTCGATCAGGCGACGACATTAGGTCCCCAATGGCGGCAAATCACCACGACCGGAGGCCCTTCGGTCCGCTGCTGCATGGCGGCCGCTTACGATGCCGCCACCCGCCGGCTCATTCTCTTTGGCGGCTTTGGGTTTGGGCAGACCGGGCCAACCCTCTTCGGCGATCTTTGGACCTTGACGTTCGACGCGACATTTTCAACGGCCGCCTGGCAAGAGCTCACCCCTTCAGGGGGGGCGACCCTTTCCTCTCGCTGCTGCGCGGTCTCTCTCTGGGACGGCAGCAATCTCCTCCTCTTCGGCGGAGGGGATATCGGGAGTCCATCCTCCGACGATAAACTGTACGCCCTTCGTTTAGAGTCCACCACCTTTACCGCTGCCGACGGTCCGGCCGGCGGACCCGCCGCGCGAATTTTCCCGACGGCCGTCCCTGCCGGACGCTTCCTGCTGTTCGGCGGCTCGGGCGCGTCCGGCCCCTTGAACGATCTCTGGCGGCTTGAGTAATCGTCGCGAATTCTTCCGCTTGCCATGAAATTACTTTCCCGTCTTAAAGTGAATCCCCTTCCGGCGCGTTAAATGATAAAACCCATAAGGTGAAAGGGTGGAGCCGATGCCGCTTTCCTTCGTTCCGGTCCAGGGGAGAGCGGGATCGAGGTAATCGCACCGGTTTTGGAAAACGGTGCCGGCCTCCAGCTCTCGCGCGAAAAGCTCGGCGCGCATCCGGTCGCTTGTCCAGATCGAGGCGGTCAGGCCGTAGCGGCTGTCGTTCATTCGGGCGAGCGCTTCGGCGTCATCGGCCACCGGCATCACCGGCACGAGCGGACCGAAGCTCTCCTCCTGCATCGCCTTGGCGTTGTTCGGGACGTCGGCCAGCAGCGTCGGCGGAAAGAAATTGCCGAGCGCCCCTTTGACCCGTTTTCCGCCGAGGAGAAGCCGGGATTTTCGGCGGACCGCCTCTTTCACCTGATTCTCCAAAAAAGGGACAGCTTCCCGGCGGGCGAGCGGGCCCATCGTGGTTTTTTCATCGAGCGGGTCGCCGAACCGGTATTGCTCCAGGACCGACTTCGCCCGATCGAGGAAGGCTCGATAAAGGGTCCGATGGACATAGACCCGCTCCACGGCGCAGCACGATTGTCCGGCGTTGTAGCAAGCGCCGTCGATAATATTCTCGACGGCGAAATCGAGGTCGGCGTCTGCGGCCACATAGGCGGGGTCCTTCCCCCCCAATTCCAAACCGGCGTCGATCAGCCGCTTGGCCGCCTGCTGATAGACTTTCGCTCCGGTCGCGACCGAGCCGGTGAAGGCGACATAATTGATCCGGGGGTCTGAAATCAAGCGCGAGGCCTGAGGGTCGGTCAGGATCAGGCTGGTGACCAGGTTCGGCGGGTCGCCTTCCGCGAAGGCGCTTTCAAAGTGCCGGCCGATGAGCGGTGTGAGCGGGCTGTGTTTCAGCAGCACGGCGTTTCCCGCCAGGAGGGCCGGGACGACGACATTGACCGCGGTCAGCAACGGATAGTTCCATGGCGCGATGTTGTAGACGACGCCGAGCGGCGCATGTTCGATCCGAAGATGAAAGCCCGGCTTCGCCGGAAGGATCTCCGGGGAGAGCGTCTCCTTCGCGATCGAGAGCATCTGCTCGGCCCGGTGAAAAAAGGCCTTCACCTCATTGCGCGCCTGAGACAACGGTTTCCCCATTTGAATCGTGATATCGCGGGC
>JAHFEM010000369.1:0-499 GCA_023248505.1 Nitrospirota bacterium | reverse complement strand
GTCTCGGAAGTATTTCAGCCCTTGCTCCACCCGGTGAGCCCGCTTTTCCAGCGGGAGACGGCGCCATCGCCGATAGGCCTCGCGGGCGGCGGCGATTTTCTGTTCAAGGGCCTTTCCTTGATCGAAGGGAAGCTCGCAATGAAGCTTCTGATCGAAGGGATTGACGACCTTCAAGTACACGGATTCCTCCATCGAAAAGTGTGAACCGGCGTTCTACTCCGGCGTGACGTAGGCGGCCGTGATTCCGCCGTCGACCATCAGCGAAGCGCCGGTCATGAAGGACGAATCGTCGGAGGCGAGAAAGAGCGCGGCTTTTGCGATCTCCTTCGCCTCTCCGAATCGGCCCATCGGAATGTGCACCAGCCGGCGCTGTTTCTTCTCCTCAGTGTTGAGAAACTTCATCAGCAGCTCGGTCCGGAGGGGACCGGGGCAGAGGGCGTTGACCCGAACCCCTTCCCGCGCATGAATCACCGCCAGCTCCCGCGTCATCGCCAGGACC
>JAHFEM010000368.1 GCA_023248505.1 Nitrospirota bacterium | reverse complement strand
TCACATGCTTCAACTGATCAACGATGCGCTTGGCTTCCTCCACCCGAAGGTCCTTCGGGCCCAGGGGGGAATGTTCGATAAACGCCTCCAGCGCCTGTCGGGCCGAAGCGACCTGTCCCATTTCTTTGTAGGTCAATCCCAGATAGTACTGGACAATGCTCCCGGAAGCTTGGCTGCCGAGTTCTTTCGCCGCTTCCTCCAACTCGACGCTCGCCGGCTTGAACATCCCGAGAATAAACAGGCCCGTCCCGCTATAGAGATGATTCAACGGCGTCGTCACCATGCGGTTGAAAAGGAGCGCCATCCGCTCTTCATCCGGAATCTGGAGGCCGGCCTTCTGTCGCCACTCGACCTGTTTGAGGTAGGGGAGGGCGGAGAAGCGCTTCGGGTCCATCTCCAGCTGCTGTCGCCATTCGTTGAGACTGCCGACAAATCGGCCCAGCGCTTCTTTGGCCTCCGCCTCTTTTTTTAGCTTAGCAAAAACCAGACTTTGATAGTAGTAAACGAACGGCTCGGAGAAAACAATTCCTTGGTTTAGTTCATCCAGCGCCTTCTGATACCGGCCCTGATAGTAGAGGTTGACGCCGTGATAAAAGGCGCCCAGAAATTTTTCCGGATGCTCCTTCCGTAATCGAGACAACAGCGGTTCCGCTTGATCGAACCCGCCTTGTTCTTGGTACTGCTGAGCTAAATTCAACAACGCCTCGGTATGCGAAGGGTCTTTTTGCAGGGCGGCTTGCCAGGCGCGCGCCGCGCCTTCGCGATCGCCCTGCTTCTGCAAGACCCGTCCCATGAGCCAGTCTCCTTCCGCGGCCGGATGGAGAAGGAGTCCCTTCTGGATCATCTCGCGGGCATCGGTCTCCTTCCCATTTCGAAGTAGCGCCTTGGCGATGGAGAAGAACGCCTCTGCCTTCACAGAATTCGGTTCATTCGGATGGATCAGATAGAGATCGCCGCCGCGCGACGCGCCCTTCATGTCGGCCATGTGGATCGAGAGGGTGTCTTCGAAGAGCGATTTGGGCGTTTGGAACTCGACGACGGTATAATCGTCGGTGTTGAAGATTCCATTCCCCGCGTAGCGATCGATCTCTTTCGGCCCGAGGAGAAAATGGGCCCAGAGGTCGAAAGGGGAGTAGACATCGACCTCGGATAAATTTCTCGCAACGGCGGGGACCGCCATCCGCCGGGCAATCTCCTCGCGGTCCAGCATGATTTCGCGATCCGAGCCGAGCAGGATCAGATCGCCGGCATCGGTATAAAAAATAAAGACCTGGGGAAAAATCGAGTGAAAGGTCCGAACGACCGCTTTCAGTTCCGGCGCGCGGATGCCATAGAAATGAATCCACTGGGCAAAAATTCCCCCCGGCCGAAGATGCGATCGGCCGAGACGGAAGAACTCCTCCGTGAAGAGTTTGGAGGAGCCGTTGCGCCAAGGATGCGACGGCTCGGAAACAATCACGTCGAAGCGCTCTTTCGAGAGGATGAGATAATTCCTGGCATCGTCCACCACCATTTGAACGCGCGGATCACTCAGCACGTTTCCATTAAACGGATCGAAGAAGTGAGCGGCTTCGACGACCGCCGGCTCGATTTCGAGGGTCACGAGTTTCGAGAGGGGATGGGTCGCGATTGCGCCGGTGGTAATGCCGGACCCCAACCCGACCAGCATGACCTCTTTTGCCTCCGGCGCAAGAAGCATCGGGAGATGGCCGACCAGTAATTGCGTCTTCATATCGCCGGTCGTGGAGGCGTTCGCCTTGCCGTCGATCGCCAGCGTGAGATGAGGACGCTTCGCCAATGTCGGATGCTGAACCACCGTGACGGTGGATGAGATTCCCTCTTTGTAGAAGAGAAGGTCCAGGGTCGATAGCTTTCCGAAAAGCTCGCTCGACATCTGCAATGGATTCCAGGCCGGGGTTGAGAGCCCGACGATGACAAGAAAAACACCGACTCCCCCGACCGCCCAGAGCCGCACCTCGCCCATCTCGCGCATCCGCATCCAGAGGAGAAGGCTCAGCCCGGCATTCGTCAGAATGGCGACATGGAGGCTCTTCTGAATCCCAAGCGAGGGGAGAAGGATAAATCCGATGGCAAACGAGCCGACGATCGTTCCGAGGGTATTGATGGCATAGGCCCGACCGACGATGGAGCCCAATCCGGTCCCCGCCGCCGGGTTTCTCCGTTTGGGATCGGAAGCGGAAGGCCCCCCGGAGGTCAGAAGATGGATCACCAGCGGGAAAACCCCTCCCATGAGAAGGGTCGGGATCAGCATCACTGCGGCAACAATAAAGAATTTGGAGGCCGCAAGAATCCCCCCCTCCGAGTGGAAGATTTCAAGGAGCTTAAAGAAGAGGACGGGGATCAGGGGGAAGAGAAATTCTCCGCCGAAGGCGAATAGCGCAATGCCTCCTTGCACCAGAGCAAGCAGAAGCAATGGACGGGAAAACCGTTTTAGAAAGAACGAAAAAAGAAAGCTCCCGATCGCAAGCCCCAAGAGGAAGGTGGCCAGCATGGTCGCGAACGAGTAGAGGGTCGATCCCAAGATCAGCGTCAGGATGCGGGTCCAGACGACCTCATAGATCATCGCTGCAAAACCGGAAAGGGCAAAGGTGGCGAATAAAATACGCCGCAGAGATCGATCGCGTTTCGGCATCGACGCCGGGGCGCTGTCGAGCGATCCTTCCACCGGAATCGGCCTGCCGCTTCCGCGCCAGATCGCCGCCAGCCCGACAACGCCATTGAGCATCGCCGAAATCAGCACCGTCTTCTGTAAACCGAAGGTCGGAAGCAAGAAGAATCCAGCCCCGAGGACGCCAATGACCGCCCCGAGTGTATTGAAGGCGTAAAGGAGCCCGACCCCCTTTCCGACCTCGGCGCTATTCTTATAAAGGCGCGCCAGAACGGGGAGCGTCCCGCCCATGAGCGCGGTCGGCAGCAGCAGAATCAGAACCGCCATGATGAAGCGGACCAAACTAAACGCGTAAAACGAAAAATGGAAAAAACGATGGAGATGTTGATAAAGCGGAATAAGCGAAGAAAGAAGGAGGGGAACGAGAAAAGCGTACCCGCCGATGCCAAGCTCAAGAAGACCATAGACGCGCAAAGGGTTCGAATACCGATCCGCGCGTCTTCCGAAGAAGTCGCTTCCCAGCGCCAAGCCCCCCATAAATGCGGTGAGGAGGGTGGAGATCGCAAACATAGAGGCGCCAAAAACCAAAACAAGCTCGCGCATCCAGACCATTTGGTAAATCAGCGCGGTCACACCTGAAAAAAAGAAAAGAATCGAAACCAAGTCGGCAGGGCCCCCTAAAATTTGGACCCCTCATCATAGTCGATCTTACGAAAAAATTCAAACGTACTTCAATGATTGAAGTTGACACTGGTTTTGAGAAAATGTTAAAAGAGAGCTTCACATTCCGGATCTCTTTTTCCTAAACGAAGAGACCATGATTTGATTCCTTCGAAGA
>JAHFEM010000027.1 GCA_023248505.1 Nitrospirota bacterium | reverse complement strand
CTCGGTACGGCTCAATCTCAGCAGCCTCGCGCCGCCCAATCAGGGTGGAGACAAAGGAGAATTTACACCTTGATTGTAAGTGAGACCCTTGTCATCGGGAAGAAGAGCGGTTTAGAGTAGGAGAGGGGAAGGAATGATCACTCTGCTTTACGGTATACGACACCCAATAAAACAATCTTGAGGGAGTGAACCGGATGAAGAACCTACTATCTACTTTAAAAAGTGGCGGCATGCAAAAAACAGCGGAAGTCACATTGCCGGAGATGGCGCTCATCGCCGGAACGCGCGCGATGCTCGGCGCGGGGGTTGGGTTTTTGCTCGCCGACAAATTCAACCTGAACCAGCGGAAAGCGATCGGATGGACCCTGGTGATGGTGGGAGCGATCACGACTATCCCGCTGGCGATAGAGGTCTTCGGCAAGGGACGGTAGTCCTCAGAAGAGAAGTCATATTCTTCTGCGGCAGAGGCCTGTCGCGTGACGACATTCTTCCGGAGGGGATCGATGCGATTTCTTGTGAAAGTGAACATCCCGGTCGAAGCCGGGAACGAAGCTGCGAAGGCCGGAAAGCTCGGATCGGTTAGCGGAATAAGCGAAGAATCTCTTCGAGATAGGTTTTTATTGCGGGGACAAAATTCCAGGCGAGATAGACGCCGACGAGGAGGGCCGTCAGCGCAACGATGAGATAGAGAAGAATGTTCCCTTTTTTTTGCTTGGCTTTTCCCGCTTCCAGGACAAGGGCGTCAATCGCGTGAATCACCTCATCGAAGTTCCGATAGCGGTTTTCCCGTTGGCGTGAAATCATTTTCGACACCATCGGCCACAAATCCCAGGGAAGAAGTTTAAACTCCGCGTGCGGCGCCGGTTTCCCCTCCTTCCAGAGGGGAGGCGTTCCTGCGATCATCTCATAAACAATCGCACCCACCGCATAGATATCGGCCTGCGCCGTTCTCTTTTCACCGGGAGGACTGTACCAGTTCACCTCGTTTCCCGACCGGGCATAATGCTCCTCCAATCCGAAATCGGAAAGTTTCACCTTTCCCGATTCGTCGATCAAAACATTGCTCGGCCGAAGGTTCCCATGGATGACCTGATTCCGATGGGCAAAGTTCAGCGCTTCACAAATCACCCGGATGATTTGGAGCGTCTCTTGCCAGGCATGTTTTTGGACGATCCGCTCCTTGAGACTTCCCCCGCCGATATATTCCATGACAATGGTGAGCGTCTCCCGTTCCTCGGAAACGCCATAGAGATTGACGATGTTCGGATGCTTCAGCGTGGTCATGAGTTTTTTATAGTTCGGATGCTCCCTGCTGCTCTTGCATTTCTTTACGATCATGAATTGATTATCGGTTTTGTCTTGGAAAAGATAGACACCGCCGTATGGGGTCTCTTTGATCACATCCAGAAGGACAAAACGATCCTCTGTTTTCGAGACACTCTCGAGGGCCCGTTCCTTCTGGGTATCCCGAAGATGCGCTCCCTGGAGAAGCTCCAAAAGGTGATTTTTAACTTCATCCGCCGATTTGTAGCGGTCGTTCGGATCGGTTTCAAGGCATTTTACGACGACCCCATCGAGACCCTCCGGAAGACTTGCATTGTGCTCCGATGGAAGTTTAAAGCGCCCCTCCGGCTTCCTCCCTGCAAACAGCAGATACATCATCACGCCGAGGGAATAGAGATCGCTCGAAGCGGTGACATTTTTCGATCCGCTCTTCTGCTCCGGGGACATATAGGCGAAGGTCCCCATCACGATTCCCTCTTTTGTCAGTTCGTCTTCACCCTTCCCCTCTTCATAAAACTGGGCAATGCCAAAATCGGTCACCAAGGCATTCCCCTCTTTGTCGATCAGAATATTGGCCGGTTTGATGTCCCGATGGATCACGCCATTTTTATGGGCATAGGAAAGCCCCTTGCAGACCTGGACGAGAATGTCGAGCTTCCGGTTGAGATCAAATCCGACCTCTTTCATCAGAACCGCGAGATTGGTCCCTTCCACGAAATCCATGACAAAGTAGGGCATCCCTTCGTCGGAGATGCCGCGGTCGATGACGTGGATGATGTTGGGATGAGAAAGGCGCGCGATAATCAGAGACTCTCGATTGAAACGCTCGACAATCGATTTATCTCCGACCACCTTATGAGAGAGGAACTTAATCGCAACAGACCGGTTCAAAGAAGGCTGAATGCCTCTATAGACACTCGCCATTCCTCCCTCACCGACCTTTTCGATGATTTGGTATTGCCCAACGGACTTCATCCATCACCCGCCGAATAAAGAATGTAAAAACATTGCGCTCCGACGCCGCAGCATCTAACGGTCGATTTTAACGCCAATTCGGGATTCTGTCCAACACGCGAGATCAATCGATCCGCATGAACGCCGAGACCGGCCCTTTAAATGGCCTCATGTTTCAGTCGTACTGAACCTTCCTACATCTACCGATTTTTAAATAAGGGATAAACCGAGGCGGGATGGAAGGCGTCGCGCTTCCTTGACCGTTTTCGAACGCTTGGATATACTCCGAATGACCGTCGATGAAGATAAATCTTATTGAGAGAGGATCTATGCGTCGCTTTCTTTTGTTCCTGCTCGTTTTTTGTTCTTCATTCACGAACGCCCGGGCAAGCGATCAGACCGCGTTTGTGAAGACCTCGCCCACGGTATTCGGACCGAGCGGACTTATTTTTACACAATCGGCGGATACCTTGGATCCGGGACAAGTTGAGATCGGGGCCAGCCTCTCGCACGAGCAGAGCGACCGCCCGGACTTCACGCTGAACGAACTGTCGCCGACGGTCACGTTCGGTCTTTTGGATGGACTGGAGGTGTCCGCGCGCGCGCCCTTTCTGGCCATCAATGCGGTGGGCGAGCGGGAGCAATCTCTCCAGGACGTCGATGTCTCGCTGAAGTGGCGCTTCCTCGACGCCAACGAGGAAGCAAATCTTCCCGCGTTCGGACTCTCCTTCACTTATCTCCTGCCGGCCGGCAAGGAAGAGCTGCGGCAGTTCGGGTCGTGGGGGTTGAAAGCGCTGATCGTTTCTTCGGCGGAGGTCGAATTGGGAAAACCTTACGGTATTCTTGTCGGCCTTTACGCCGACGCCGGCGTCATCGTCTTCGATCTGGGCAAGTCCTTCGAGGAAAAGCACAGCCTACTCGACTTCGGCGTCCTCTTCCCCCTGACCGAATCGAAACAGCTGCAGCTTCTCCTGGAGGCAAACATCACCCACCATAATAACGCCGCGTTGGAAGGGAGTTACACCGGCACGACGGCCGGGCTTCGCTATGTCCATTCTCACCTCAACGTCACCGGCGGGATACAGCGGCGCATTCGGTCCGAGACAGGCGTAAATGACACGAGCCGATTCGTCGTTCAGGGGAGTTATCTGTTCTGACCTTGATGAAACCTCTCTGCCGACCTCTCCAGGCAATACCCACCCCCCTTCTCCCCCATAAGAGCATGGGACCTCATCTTTTCTTTGACAGGCCCCACGCCGGCAGGCGAAAATAGCTGAAACCGTGGGGAAGACGATGCGACTCCCTCCACAAAAACAGAATCACCGGCGAACCGCCAACGACCCGACCCGATCACGGAAGAGAACCTCCTCGCCCGCTCACGACGGCCACCCCCTTCTACCGTTACAACGCACCCTCGGAACTCATTGCTCGCCGGCCTTCGACTCGATCCCGGCCGGCCGGGTGGCATCCATCTCTCCTTCTTCGGCGGGCCGGCGCTCGCCATCGGCAGCGGCAAGAAGGAGATCGGCGCCGAAGCCGGCATGGCGCTCGGCTACCGCTGGCGATGGCTCGACCTCTCGGTGAATGCCGGGAAGACGGATGACCCGACGCGAGAGGCCGGAATGGACCGGCTGTTCACCCTCGGCGCCACGCTCCAAATCGGACCGAGCGTGCCCCGCTGACCGGCCGCAAGCGGCGCGATCAGCCGACGGGCCGGCCCCTTGAAACATCCCTTCCTTTCTGATACCCTCCCTCAGGTTTAAAAGAAATAATCCGCTGGGGAAAACGCAATTGAAGATAAGCAGACCGATCGTACATCTTATTTTGGGGCTATTGCTCCTCTTGGTTTTAGTCTTGTTTCGGGAACTCGGACCGAGAGCGGGGGTGAAAAAGCCGGCCCCGCCCGGCGCCGCTTCCGCCCCCGTCTCCAAGCCGGTCGAGAACGCCGATCCGCTCTCTGCGAAGAGATTGGTCGCCGTGGGCGAGCGGGTCATCTTCGGCGGCCACGTTCCCGCATTCGAGCCGAACCTGGACCTGCCGGTCGGCCGAGGCCAGTGCCCCGCCTGCCATGTGATTCTGGAAGGACAGCGGCCGACCCGCTTTCCGAAATTAATCGGGATGACGGCCCGCTCCGGCGAGCGGATCCAGGAAGAGCGCTACAAGAAAACCGCTCTGAAATACGCCGAAACCGGGGAACCGAAGACTGGGATTCGGCCCCACGCGCGAACGGCCGGCGAGTATTTAATCGAATCGATTTACTGCCCGAGCTGCTACGTGGTGGAAGGATTCGGCTTGCAGGAGACGGAGGATACGGTCAGCCCCATGCCGGTCATTAATCGTCCGGAAGTCGGGCTCAGCGACTATGAAATGGTGGCGATCGCGGCCTACGTGCAGGCCGCCGACGCGCGAGGGGATCTCTCGAAGGTCACGGCAAAACAAGATTGGGAAAATTATTTCGGGAGAAAATTAACGGCCGGCGACGTGATGGAAACGAAAGCCCCCTCCGTCCCTTCTCCGGCGGACCTTTCGAAGGTCGGTCTCGCCGAGGAGACGCCGGAAGTGATCATCGAGAAGATGGCCTGTTTTGCCTGCCACACGATTCCGACGGTTCCGATCGCGCAGGTCGGAAAAATCGGCCCGGTGCTGACCCTCAAGACCGCCGCCGCGCGGCGGATCCAGTCGCCGGAGTATCAAAAGGCCTTGAAGGAGGGGAAAGTCCGGGCGACGACGCCGAAAGAGTATGTCATCGAGTCGATCCTAAACCCGGACGGATTCATCGTTCCCGGTTTCGATAACGCCATGCCGAAGAATTTCAAGGAGAAGCTGACCTACGGCGCCCTGGACCGCCTGGCCGATTTTCTCCTCACCCTCGACGAAGAATCCGCCCGAAAGAATGAACCTCCGCCGCCTCCCTCCTCAAAAGCCAGAGACGAGGACTGAAAGGCCGCTCATTTTGCCGAGCGGCTTTCCGCCCCGGCCTCACCGTCGAGACCGGCCGGTTCGGCGCATCTAAGATCGTTTCGCTGGACACATCCTACGAGCGAAATCTTCCAAAACCCTCTTCAAGACGATTGAAGACCTCCTCTCTCAGGACAGAGGGGGTCTTGCCAGGCGGCGGCGCTTCTCGTACGCTTCGCGCGCGATCTGCACGTCTTCCAAGAAGAGCGGCAACTCCTCCAGCCGGAGCGCCTGCGGACCGTCCACCAGCGCCTTGAGCGGCTCGGGATGGAAGTCGACCAGGATGAGGTTCGCCCCCGCGATCACCCCCTGCGCCGCCGCGTGAAAAAGATCGAGTATCCCCTCCGGGGAGAGATCGCGGCTGCCGACGGCGTGGGAAGGATCGATCCCCACCGGCATGCGGGTGAGGCGTTTGACCACGGGGATCTGGGCAAAGTCGACCAGGTTCCGATGCGGCGCGCCGAAAGAGCTGTGCATCCCGCGGAGGCAAAAAACGACGTTCGCATTCCCTTCGCTCGCCAGGTACTCGGCGGCATTCAACGACTCGGTGAGCGAGATCCCGTAACCGCGCTTGAGCAGGACCGGGTACTTCGTCTGGCGGCCGATCGCTTTGAGCAGCTCGAAATTCTGCGTATTGCGCGTGCCGATCTGCAGCATCACCCCCGTCGGCCGTCCGGTCTTCTCCAGGCAGGCATCGATCTCCTCGACATGGTCCTCATGGGTCACCTCCATCGCGATGACCTTGATGCCGTATTTCCCGGCCAGCTCGAAGGTGTACGGCAAGCAGCCCTTGCCGTGCCCCTGGAACGAGTAGGGATTGGTCCGCGGCTTGTAGGCCCCCATCCGCGTGCAGGGCTGGCCCTGAACGGCCAGCGCCTTCATCATCGCCTCGACGTTCTCCCGGTTGTCGACGGCGCAGAGACCGGCAAAGATGTGAAGGTTGTCCTGGTCGAAGCGGATGCCGTTGTAATCGAAGCCGATGGTGCGCCGTTCGTCCTTATGCTTTCCCAGGATGCGGTACTCCTCCGAAATCCGCACGACCCGCTCCACCCCGGGCAAGATTTCGATTATCTCCTTGTCGATCTTGGCCGTGTTGCCGATGAGATAGATCTCCATCAGCCGCTGCGCTTTCCCCTCCACGATATGCTTCTGGACGCGAATGTTGGGAAGGGTGGTCAGATAGGTCCAGGTCTGCTGAAAGGCTTCGCTCTTCTCATCGATGTTGGGGTGCATAATCAGGAGCATCGTTTCGTACGCGCCTCTTGTAGGACCGCAATCACGCCGAACGCTGATCCGGCCGCGCCTGGGTCTCATGGGCCGACCGGAACATCTCAGCGGGGCTGATTTTTTCATGAAGCGGGGGGTCGTGTCAATCATCTTGTGCAAATTAGACGGTCGAGACCGGCCGGTTCGGCGCGCGCAGGGTCGTGGCGCAATGACGGGCCGGTCACGTTTCTCTTGGAAAGCGAAGGCCTCCTTCCTTCCCGGACTCTCCCCTTTCACGCGCCGCGCCGATGAAGACATTCTTCGGCGGCGCATTCGCAATCGAGCGGACGTTGATCCTCACCGTCCTTTCCAATTTGACATCCATACTAAAAAAGGGTTATAGAGGAGGGGCAAACACCGAGAAGAACGAGTCTCTGAGTTCCCGACGAAAGGAGAAAGCCGATGGATCCCATCTCGATCATCATTACGGCGCTGATCACCGGTGCGTCGGCCGGACTGAAGCCGACGGCGGAGAAGGCGGTGAAGGATGCCTACGAAGGCGTCAAAACTTTTATCCAAGACAAGTATCGGCGCGTCAACATCGACATGCTGGAGGCCGACCCCGCCTCAGAGGCCCGGCAGAGCGTCGTGAAGGAAGACTTGGCGAAGGCGGACGTCTCCGGCGACGAGGAGCTCTTGCGACGGGCCAAAGCAATGCTCGAAGCGATCAGGCAACACGCCCCCGAAGCGGCCGCGGCGGCGGGGGTCGATCTGGAGGAGATCAAGGGGGCGTCGCTTCAGATCGACGACATCCTGAGCGCCGGCGCGGGGGTGAAGATCAAAAAAGCGGAGATCAGCGGCGACATCAAAATCAGCGGGGTCCGCGCCGGCGGAGGCGACGACCCGTCGCGCCCTTCGAAGCGGCACTAGGCAAAGGTCCGTGGCCTACTGCCGCTGAGGTCAAAGCGGCCATCCACCAAGAAGAGGTTTCCGTCGGCCGGGACATGGAGGTCCATGTCGGCCCCCGCAACTATTTAATCTTCAGAGGGATCGATCCTTATAAAGATTTCCTGGAAGAGCCGATGCAGCCGTGGGACCTCTCCTTTCAGGGAACCGAACCGGTCGATGCCCTTCGAAAAAAACTTCTCCGGATGAAAGGGTTAAAAGAGCCGGTGCTCGTCACGGTGAAGGGAACACTCTTCCACTGCGCCCTCATGTCCCCGGGATGGTGGGACCGGCGAGAGAAAGCCGACATGGCAAAACCCCGCTGGAACGATCCGCTTCAGAAGTGGCTCTTCTTCGGATTCGATCTCTGGGGTCCGTCGTGGGATTTCTCCTGGGATTTCGAGGATTCCGAAAAGGAGATCGATAAACCGTATTTCGTCGCCCAGCTGGGCGACGGCGACGAAGCCGACTCTCTCCCCATCCTCATTCCGCGCGACAAAGGGATGAAAATCCGTCAAGAATTTCAGGGGAGCTGGGGAGGACTGGAGGTCACGGTGACGGGATTGCTGGGTCACCGATCACAATTCACCCAAAATCCGGACAGCCTGGGATTGGTCGGCGGACTCCTCGATTACTGCATCTGGCTGAAGGAGGACGACAAAGACCACAAGATCTCGCTGCGCTGCGACGACACCGACATCTATTCGGGTTATCTCTGGAAGTGTGTGGCGCCGAAAAAGTGGCTGGAGGAAAAAAAGGCGCTCAGCTTGAACCACGTCTACTTCATTTGGGAGCACACCAACTTTACAGAGAAAAGCGCCATCGATTACAACCTGGACAGCCTGGCGCATAAGGAGTCTTACATCCGGAAAGAACACGGCGACCTCGTTCTTCTCCAGAGATCATGCCCGATGGTTCCGGGCCGGCCGGAATGGTCGGCGAAAGAATTTTACGCGCTTCTGGTGGGGAAAAAAGGAAAGGATATCTAGGAGGATTTTATGGTCGTGACCGTTTTTCGAAGCCGAATCAAAGACGGCGTGGGCCGGGAGCTCGCCGAAGTCGGACAGCGGATGTATGAACTCGCCTCCTCCATGCCGGGCTTCCTCTCCTATAAAGACTTCGTGGCGGAGGATGGGGAGGGCGTTACGATTATCGAATTTGAATCGATGGAAGCGGTCGATGCATGGCGGGCGCATCCCGAGCACCAGGTCGCACAGAAACGGGGCCGGTCCGAGTTCTTTTCAGATTACCACATCCAAGTTTGCACGCCGGTCCGGGATTACAGTTTCACGTCCGGAGAACAGGCGGGGTAAAGGGTCCTTCCCTTCGCGCGAGGGAGATCTTCTCTCCTTCTACGAATCGCCTCCCCTCTGTTCATTCTCCCGGTTTTCGTCAACTTCGAATCTCGACGATTCCGAACCAGACGCCACGTTCTCTTACCTCTCCTTATTCGGTTTCGAAAAATACGCTCTGGAATTTTCGTAGCTATTTGTAGCCAAATGGAATATGGCCGACTTTTCACTTCTATGGCATAATTACATTGTGTCTGGGATTGAATACCGACGCGAGGAAAGTCCCAGAATGGAATTGAAATAGATCAATCCTCTTAAATAGCATTCGCAAGCACTACAGTAATCTCCCAAAAACAATCCATAGGAGGAATCGGATGAGACGGATCGATTTTATGGTCGGGGAAAAAGACTTCAACACCTTGACCGCAGCCCAGTTCATGCAGGAGGATGTGATATACTTTTCAAAGTCGGTGAAGGCGCAATCGATCGCGGCCGCCATCACCACCGGGAATTTCGGGAGTGTCCCGATTGTGGACAGCGACCTAAAACCGGTCGGGATCGTCAGCGAATACGATCTGCTGAAGGCGATGCGGCAGGGAAAGAACCTCAGCGAAATTAGCGCAGCGGAGATTATGAGCAAGCCGGCCGTCTCGGTTTCTGTCGACACCAACTCGATGGATGTGATGAAGGTGCTGGAAGACAAGCATTTGATTCGGGTCCCCGTGGTCGATCATGAAGGAAAACTGGCCGGAATGCTCGCCCGGCGGGACCTGATGAAAGGATATCTTCAGTCACAGGTCCCCGCCAAAGTCTGGTGGATGTAAAGGCGCCGCCGGAAGTTTCTGATCTTTTTCTTTATCAGAAGGCGACGACCCGGTGATCCCTCTCCCCCCCCGGAGATGATCCGGGTCGTCGCCAAAGAGACTCCCCTCTGAAAAGATCGACACCCTCCCTTCATTCCATACCGCCCGCCATACCGCCCGGATCGTGCGGCTCGTCTCGCCCCCGATTGCCAAGCCTTTGCGCAAGCCCCGGCGCCGGTAAAATCGGTTGCGAAATCGACCGGGATCAGGTATACAAGAACCGATCCGCAAAGAAATTTGCAAAGGAGCTCTGCTGATGGATTTCGTTCTCACCGACACGGAAGCCCGCGTTTTGGGCTGCTTGATCGAAAAGGGAATGGCCACACCCGACTACTATCCCCTTTCCCTCAATGCCCTTCAGAACGCCTGCAATCAAACCTCCAATCGCGAACCGGTCGTCTCATACGATGAGCAGACCGTGGCCACGGCGCTCGATACCTTGAAGGAGAAGCGTCTCGTCTCTCCGAGCAATGTCGGCCGGGTGCCGAAGTATGAGGAGACCTTCCTCAAAACGGCCAACCTGGTGCAACGGGAGGCCGCGATCCTCTGCGTCTTGATGCTGCGCGGGCCTCAGACCGTGGGGGAGATCCGCGGGCGCACGGAACGGCTGCACGTT
>JAHFEM010000367.1 GCA_023248505.1 Nitrospirota bacterium | reverse complement strand
CACCAGGAGGATCTTCACCGGTTGAAGAGAATGACTGGACATGGCCTTCTTGCTCCTTTCTAAAATAAAGTGGTCGTGTTTCTAGCCGTTCCGTTTGGGAAGGGTGAAGAAGAACGTGCTTCCTTTCCCCAATTCAGACGCCACCCAAATCTTCCCGCCGCAACCCTCAATGATCTTTTTACAGATGGCCAGTCCTGCGCCGGTCCCTTCGAATTCTTCCTGCGGATGGAGCCGCTCGAAGAGCCCGAAGATCTGCTCCTGATAGCGGGGATCGATTCCGATGCCGTTGTCTTTGAACGAGAAGAGATAAAACCCGGTCTCCTCTTTGAGATCGATTTCGACTTCCGGGGCGGACGAAGTATTGAATTTAATGGCGTTGGAGAGAAGATTCTTGAAAAGCTCCCCCATCCGGGTCGGATCGCAAACAACCGTCGGAAGGGGATGTTTTAGAGAGATCCGAACTTTCTTCTGTTCGACTGCATAGGAGAGATCCTGCTCGACGCTTCCGAGAATCCGGTTGAGATCGACCTTCTGCTGCGCGGGGGCTTTTCGGGAGATCGAGGCGAGCGTCAGCAGATCGTGGATCAAGTCTTTCATCCGGATGGCGGAGGATTTGAGAAATTGGACGTAGCGGCGACCCTCGTCGTCCAAAAGGTGAGCGTAGTCTTCCGCGAGGAATCCGGCGAACGCCTCGATTCCCCGCAGCGGCTCCTTCAGATCGTGCGAGACGACATGAACGAAGTCGTCCATTTCGCGGATTTTCTCGCGCAGCTTCTGTTCCACCCCCTTTTTATCGGTGATGTCGCGGACGATGCTGATCACGCGGGAGCCCTCCTCTGTTTCGATCGGGCTGAGGCTGATCTCCACCGGGAACTCGCTTCCGTCCTTGCGGCGCCCCGTCAGATCGAGGCCGGCCCCCATCGGCCGGGTGCGCGGCTGGGTATGATAGTTCTCCCGGTGGCCGACATGCGCCCCCCGAAAGCGCTCCGGCACCAGGATCTCGATCGGCTGGCCGATCAGCTCCTTCCGGCCATAGCCGAAAAGCTTTTCGGCCTGTGCGTTCACCAGCGCGATCAAGCCGATCCGATCGACGATG
This sequence comes from Nitrospirota bacterium, assembly GCA_023248505.1. GTDB lineage: Bacteria > Nitrospirota > Nitrospiria > SBBL01 > Manganitrophaceae > Manganitrophus. The sequence continues at coordinate 2,374 of JAHFEM010000367.1, read as the reverse complement.
ATGATTCCATCGGGAGCCGCCTCCAAAAGGCCCTGAAACTTTGACCCGGCCTTGCGATCGATGCTCTCGGTCCCTTCTAGCTGCGCGAGCCGGTCACGGAGACGGCCGATCTCCTCGATGAGTTGCTCTTTCGTCTTGTCTCTATCCTTCATGCGAATCCAGTTTAAACCGTGATGTTCGCCGCGCCGGTCGAACCGGCCCGGATGATACCAGAGGGGAGATGGGAAGGCAATGATCCTTTTCCCTTTCTCGCACGCCGTTGACAGCGGCTCACAACGAGAATATAATCTCGAATCACCGATCGATCTCTAAATGGATTATATCGCATATGAGCACCGTCGACAAAAGGTCGATTCCGATCTTTCTGGTGGAGGACAGCCCCTCCGATGTTGAAGTGATTCAGCGTTCCCTTAAAAAAGCGGGGATTTCGAATCCGCTGCACGTCGCACGCGACGGCCAGGAAGCGATTGATTTTCTCCACGAACGGTTCTCCCACCCGGGTGTCCTGATCCTCGATATCCATCTTCCGAAGGTCAACGGCATCGATGTCTTGCACGAGGCCAAACAGATCGATCCCGATATCATTGCGATCATGCTCACCAGCCACGCCTCCATGAAGACCGCGATCCAGTCGCTCCGACGGGAGGGGGCCTTCGATTACCTTGAGAAGTCAAAGGACGATCTCCCGCAATTGGTCGAAGCGGTCCGCCTGGCGATTGAGAAGCGGGCCCTTCAGCTTCAGAGCCGCTGGGTCGTCCAGGCCGAGGGGAGCGATCGGGTCATCGACATGAAGAAGGTTCAAGAGACGTTCGATCTCTCCGATCGGGAGGTGGACGTCGTCAAGTGCCTCTGCCGGGGGGACGCCAACAAGGAGATCGCCGACCGGCTCTTCATCAGCGAGCTGACCGTCAAGGGACATCTCAAGAAGATTTACCAAAAGATGGACGTTCACAACCGCACCACCCTCGTCTCCAAAATCCTCTCCGGAACGATGCTCGACGCATAGCGGCCGGCCCGTTAAGCGATTCCCAACCCGTAGTGCCTCCCGCCCCGCGCGCCGGGAAGACAGGGGACCGATCGGTTTCGAATCACGACCGGATCGACCAGATCGCCGCAACAGACGCATCGCGCCATCGCGATCCGGCCTTCCAGTGTCACAACCCGCTCTTCCACCATCATCCCCCGGCATCTCAAACATCTCATTGGAGCCTCCTCCTCTGTGGGTCTTGCCTCTCTTGTTTTTATCGGGAACGAACTGAAGAAGTTCAGCCTCTTTCATCTTTGCTGAACATGATGCCATTTTGCCGGATTACCCTGCAGGGCACAACACCACGAAAGGGGTGTTTTTGGAGAGAAAAAATCGAGGGAGGTTTATCGAAGGAGGAATCGCCGACCCTTCATATGGAGTTCGGCATCGGCGGACATGGGTTCATGCCTACATAAAAAATATCGGGATTGCCCTTGAAACCTGTGACATTCGGATGGGTGATATCGGAAGGCGTAGGGGGGCGACCCGCCGGGTCGCCCAGCACGAAGCAGACCCCCCGTTCCGGACGAAGAAGGAGACCACGGTCTTTCCTCAAATAATGATTCCCCAATTGCCCGGCGCTCCAGCCCCCGCCGGCGCTTCCACCTGTTCTTCTTTGGGGATTTTCTCTCCCTCTTTTTCCTCCCGCTGCCGGACCGTCAGGACCGGGAGAGATGAAGTTCGGAGGACCCGCTCGGCGACGCTTCCCGTCATCAGGTGGGCGATGCCGGTTCTCCCGTGGGTTCCCATCACGATGAGATCGCATTCCAGATCTTTCGCCTTCTTGACGATCTCGGCGGCCGGATCTCCCTTGAAGAGATGGGTCTCGATCCGGACCCCCTTCTGTCGCCACGGGCGCGCGATCCGGTCAAGCGACTGAACCGTCTTCATCCGGTCATCATCGGCATATTCGATCATCGCAAAATCGATCGGGTAGCTGATCGGTTCCAAGACATGCGTGAGAAGGATGGTGGCGTTTAATTGCTCGGCCAGAAAAACCGCGTAATCGATCGCCTCTTGCGAGCAGGATGAAAAGTCGGTCGGCACAAAAATTTTTTCGATCTTATCCATGGCGGTTCCCTCCATTCCATTTCGGATTGCGGAATGCGGATTAGAAAAGAGGCGCTGCTCGGTTTTACTCCAAATTCCGCAATCCGAAATCCGCATTTGACGCTCTACGCCGCCTTTCTTCGGCGGATCGCCTTCAGCGCCTCGATCAAGCCGGCGGCTTCTTCCGGTTGAAGCGCTTGCAATCGTTCGACGTGGTACATCTTCCTGGCCAAGCCGAGAAGCCGGCGGTCATCCCAACCGATGTCTCCTTCGAGGGCCGTCAAGATCCGCGCTTGG
>JAHFEM010000026.1 GCA_023248505.1 Nitrospirota bacterium | reverse complement strand
TGCGGCCGGCGCATTGATCCCGGTGGCGACCCCTCCGATCTCTGCGTCCGGGGCGACCGTCACCGATCCGGTCAATTCGTCCACATTCTTAAAGACCAAGACCGAGTGGCCTCCGTTGTTCGCGACATAGAGCGTCCTTCTTGTCAGATCAACGGTGAGGCCGCGGGGGCTATTCAGGGAGCTGCTCGTCAGGACCAGGTCCGGAACGCCGTTATTGTTTAGGCTGCTGGCGGCAGAGAAGACGAGAATGGCGTTACACGGCATGGCGGCGTCGCCACAATTCGGATCGCTCCCGGTGTTCGAGATGTAAAGGTGGTTTTTCCCCGAATCGATAAAGAGCCCGCCCGGATTGTTCACCTTTAAATCGGGGGCGCCGCAGCTTCTGCTGGAGGGGCTGCACAATGACCGTGGGCGCAGAGAGGCAGGGAGGCCGGATGCGGTTGCATCCGGGTAAGGAATGGTCAGGGCCAGCGAAGTATCCGAAGCGATCGAGGCGACGGTCAATGTCGCGGTTCCGATCTTGATCGAGTCGCCCGTTACGAACTCCGTTGTAAAGATCGTCCCGGTTCCTGTCACGGTCTCCGAACCGCTCGTGACCGAGAGGGTGCCGGTGATGGGAAGATTGCCATTGGCCTGGCTTGCCTGGGTAAAGATCGAGAGCGAATCGTCGGTCGTATCGGCGGCATCCCCTTGGTTGGCGACATAGAGAAGATCGCGTTCCGTGTCGACTGCGATCGCCGAGGGGCCGACCAGCGCCGCTCCCCCTCCGGACCAGGTCCGGCTGGGAGGGACGTTTCCTTCCAGGCCGAAGACGAGCAGGGATCCCCGGGGACAGCTGCTCGTACAGGTTGCGACTTTCGGCTGTCCCACATAGATAGTCTCCTTCCCTTGACTCGTATCGACAAAGAGCGCGCTGGTGAAGTCCGCCCCTGTTGAGGAGGAAAGATGGGTGTCCGTACCCAAAACGGTCCGATCGGGCCGGGTGGCCCCATTGAGGGTGCTGGCATGATCGAAAATAAAAATGGAATTTTTTTGCCAATTGATCAGAAAGAGGCGGTCGGCCTCCGTGTTGACGAAGGGGGCCGTCGGCATTTTCATCTCCTCCGCGTCGTCGAAGCTGGTCGATGAGGAGATTATTCGGTTGGGCGGGGCGTCCCCGGAGAGGGTGCTGATATCGTGAAACGCGAGAACCGAGTTCGCCGTCGTCCCGTCGGTGCTGGTGCCGCCATAGGTGGAATTGGTGACGTAGAGAATGTCCTGCGTGGTATCGAGAAAGACCCCGTGGGGGCGGTGAAGTCCGGTACTGGCCCCGCTGATCACCCGATCCGGGGCGCTTTTCTTGGGGTCATTGGTAGGATTGGATCCTAAATTGACGTAGTCGTAGACAATGATCTGATTGGCATTTAAATTCGGCGCCGTTCCCGCGGGACAGGAGCTAAAGTTGCTTGCTTGGCAGTCGGTCACGACGTAAATCAGCCCCCGCGCCTCATCGACCGCCATCGCCCTTCCTCGGGTAAATCCTCTGAACGTGATGGGTCCGGCGGAAAGGGTGATATCGGTCGCGGGAGGAGCGGGATTGGTGGCCTGGCTAAAATCGTAGATGAGAATCTTATGGTAAAACCCGTTGAGAACGATTAAAAGATTCCGGGTTTTATCGACGTAGATTGCGCGCGCCTGCTGGATATCATTTCCTTCTCCGGAATTTGTAATGCTTCCCTGAATCCCCCAGCTCTCCTCCGTATTGTTATAGGTTCGGGTGCTGGCATTCTCATAGACGGTGATGGGAAAAGTGCCGGCCGTACCGGCATTAAAATTAGCGATATAAAGACGGTCGAACGCCGCATCGTAGAAAAAGTCATCCGGCTCTTCGAGATGGGTCTGGCTGCCGGCGTTCTCCTTCAAGGGCGGGAGATTCCCTTCGAGGGCAAAGATCACGATGCTGTTGCCCGACGTATTGGCAATATAGAAGATATCGCGCTCGGGATCATAGGCGATCCCTCCCGGATTGGCCAGGCCCGTGTTCGAGCCGGTGATGGTGCGTCCTGGAGCAAAGTCGCACGAAGAGGGGGTGCACTGGCTATTGAATTGATCAAAGACCATCACCGCGGTGCTGCCGTTGTTGGTGGTGTTGTTGTTCAGAACATAGAGCCGATCTTGTTCGAGGAAGAGGTCGATTCCGACCGGACTCGAAAGCTGCGTGTTCTGACCGGTGAAGAGCCGATCCGGGATCGTTCCCCCCGATCGGCCGCTGGCGTTCTCATAGATAAAGATGGCCGGCTGGTTCCCGCCGGTCTTGATCACATAGAGCCGATCGTTGGTGCTGTCGATGAAGAGGCCCGACGGAAGATTGAGCATGCTCTCGGGCTGGGAGGCGTCGCTGTGGGAGGTGATCGTCCGGGTCGGGGCGAGATCTCCTTGCGTGGTCGATTGAGAGGCGCTCTCGTAAACCAGAATCGAATTCGTTCCCAAGTTGGAGATGTAAAGAATGTCCTTGTCCGTATCGACGGCGATGGCCCGGGGGGTATCGATCAGGGTCGCCACCCCCGAGAGGGTGCGGCAGGGGGCGATATCGCCATTGAGGATATTGGCTTGAGGACAATCTTTCTGAAAGACCGAGATGGAGTTGCCGTCTTTGTTCGCCACATAGAGCCGGTCCAGGGCCGCATCATAGGCCACCCCGTAGGGATGGTTCAGCCCGGTCTTAGGGCCGGAAATGACCCGGGTGGCGTCGGCCGATCCGACGGAGAGGTTCAGGCTGCTGGCGTTCTCATAGATAAGGATGGAATTATGATCGGTATTGGCGACATACAGGGTGTCGTTGGATCGATCGAGAAAGATCCCGGTGGGGCCGGTGATGCTCTCCGGGAATCGGCGGCTTGGGGAGATATTCCCCTGCGCCGAGACGGCCTGATCGAACGCCAGAAGGCTGCCGTCCCCGGCATTGGCGACATACAGCTTTCCCGATTTTGTCGAAGTGGGATTGTCCTCGTTTTTTTTGTCGCCGGAGATATTCCCGCAAGCGGTGAGGCTGGTCATCCAGAGAAGGGATAGAAATATCATCACCTGAAACGATTGTGATGTGACAGTCTTGTCCCTTTGGCCGTGGATCATCATACGCCGCCATTATTTTAGAAAAATCATCGTCTGTCAAGTTAAAAAAAGCGCCATCACGGTCAAATGTCGATTAAGACATTGTCGATGAGACGAACCGACCCGATTTTGACCGCCAGAAGGAGAACAGCCCCCTTTTGTATCCGCTCGAGCGGCTCAAGGAATTTCGGATCGCAGAGGGCGGCGTAATCGAGGCGGGCAAGCGGTTCGGATCGAATCAGCGCTTCGACCTCTTGAAGGAGGGGCGGGCTTTCGCGTGCCCCCTTCCGAACGAGCGCCTCTGCTTTCTGGAGCGCCCTGAACAGAATGGGAGCCGCCGCCCGCTCGGCGGGGGAGAGGCGTTGATTCCGAGAGCTCATCGCCAGGCCGTCCTTTTCCCGAAGGGTCGAAAGGATTCGGATGGAGATTGGAAAATGGAGGTCCTTCACCATCTGATGAATGACCCGTGTCTGTTGATAATCTTTCTGGCCGAAGTAGGCCCGGTCCGGCCGGACAATCTGGAAGAGCTTCGCAACCACGGTTGCAACCCCTCGGAAGTGTCCCGGGCGGACGGCCCCTTCCCAGCGGCGGGTGATCTCCTCGATTTCAATGAACGTCCGGTAAGGAGAAGGATACATTTCTTCTGCGGCCGGGGTCCAGAGGAGATCGACGCCGGTTTCTTGGGCCTTCTTGCGGTCCGACGTAATCGGACGGGGGTAGGCGGCGAAATCTTCTTTCGGGCCGAATTGAAGCGGATTGACAAAGAGGGAGACGACGACATAATCGCATTCCCGCCGGGCCTGTCGCATCAGGGCCAGGTGACCCTCGTGAAAGGCCCCCATCGTCGGCACAAACCCGATCCGTTTCCTGCCGTGGAGCGGCTGAAGGATTTTCTGAAGGGTTTTGATGCTGGAAAGGGTTCTCATGGCGAAGGCAATAAGGGCGGGTCTGTTTTTACGCCGCAATCCGAATTCCGCATTCTCCCTGGCTATCGTGTCGGATGGTAATATTCCTTGCCTCGCCTCATCTGTTTGACCTGGGTCACCAGATCGGTCAGATCGGCTCGATTCCGGACAAAATCGATATCGCTGGTTTCCACGACCAGAAGGGGGCTTTCATCGTAATGGAAGAAGAAACGATTGTAGGCATCGTTCAGGTTGCGCAGATACTCCGTCCGAACTTCTTTCTCGTAGGGCCTCCCCCGTTGTTGGATGCGATCCAGAAGGGCCTCGGTATGCGCCTGCAGGAAGATGACCAGGTCCGGTTTCGGAATATGAGGGTCTAAGATTTTATAGATTTGCTCATAAAGGACGAGCTCCTCTTCGCGCAAATTCATATAGGCGAAGATGCGATCTTTGGGGAAAAAGTAATCGGTAATGGTCGTATCGGCATAGAGGCTCTGCTGAACCAGCTCCTCCAATTGGCGGGCGCGGGAGAGGAGAAAAAAGAGCTGGGTTTGAAAGGCCCACTTCCCGGGGTCTTGATAGAATTTGGGGAGGAATGCATTCTCTTCCACCTTTTCCAAAAGGAGGTCGGCTTTGAGCTCCTGTGCCAAGAGTTGCGCCAAGGTCGTCTTGCCGACCCCGATGGGGCCTTCGATCACAATTAATCTGTTTGAACCCATTGCTACCGCCTCAGCTTTGTATCATCAATAGATGGAACGAATTCAGGACGGCCCATTCGATACGAAGGGGGTGTTCTCCCATCCTTGTGCGGCGACCTTTTCGACGGTCGAGGCGTCCCGGCGGGATGTCTCGCTTGCCAGCCGACGGAGCATTTCTGCAGCCGAAGCGTGGAGGACCGGGTGGATGAGGTCCGGTGCGATCTCGCTCAAGGGGATCAGAACGAAAGCGCGACTCGAAATGCCCGGGTGGGGGATCTGAAGTCCCGGCGCATCGATTGTTGAATGATCGTAGAAGAGAAGATCAAGATCGATCGTCCGGGGTCCCTTCGGAATAAGGATATTCTTCCCGATCTGATGCTCGATCTCCCGGCACCGCTCTAAAAGAAGCGCGGGGGAAAGGGAGGTCTTAATCTCCGCCACGGCGTTATAAAATCGATTCTGCTCGAGATAATCGACCGGGTCTGTCTCGTAGAGGGAGGAGATCTTCTTGATCCGGATGGCCGGCTCCGATCCAAGCCGGTGGACCGCCTCCCGGCAGAAGGCGAGCCGATCCCCCATATTGGAGCCGATCCCGATGAAGGCAGGGACTGGGAGTGCGGAATCTGGAGTGCGGAGTGCGGAGTGAAGGGCGGTCCGTTTTTTATTATCCCGCATTGTTCGGGTCCTACCCACGGATTCCCGATTTCTCCATACGGTCGAGCGCCTCTTCGAGCCGTTCTTTCCCGACGGTGAGGGTCATTCGGATATAGCCTTCTCCGGCGTCGCCGAATCCTTTTCCCGGCGTCGTGACGATGGCCGTCTTCGAGAGTAGAAGCGCGGTGAAATCGGAAGAAGCCACGCCGGCCGGGGTCGGGATCCAGACATAAAAACTGGCGGGGGGAGGGGTGACCTTAAAGCCGAGTTTCTGCAGGCCCGGAATCAAGGTGTCCCGCCGCTCCTGATAGATTTTTCGAATCGTTTCCACAACCGAATCGTCTAAATCCAATGCCGCGATGCCCGCTTCTTGAACGGCCTGGAAAACCCCCGAGTCGAGATTGCTCTTGATTTTCCCCAGCCCGGCCAGGACCTCCCGGTTTCCGACGGCGAAACCGATCCGCCAGCCGGTCATGTTGTAGGTCTTCGAAAGGGAGTGGAACTCGACCCCGACCTCTTTGGCCCCCTCGACCTCCATGAAGCTCAAGGGCCGTATCCCGTCGTAGAAGATCTCGGAGTAGGCCGCGTCGTGCGCGACGATAATGTTATAGCGCTTGGCAAACGCGACGACGTCGCTGAAGAACGCCCGATCGGCGGTCGCGGCCGTCGGATTATTCGGCGAGTTGATGAAGAGAATCTTGGCCGCCTTTGCAACCTCGGTCGGGATGGAGGCCAGGTCGGGGAGAAATCCCCGTTCGGCCTTCAATGGGATAAAATAGGATTTCCCGCCGGCGAATAAGGTTCCTGCATGGTAGACCGGGTAGCCGGGGCTGGTCATCAGGGCAATATCGCCCGGGTTGATGAAGGCGAGCGGGAAGTGGCCGATCCCTTCTTTTGAGCCGATCAGCGTGAGGACTTCGGTTTCGGGATCGAGGGCGACCTGGAAACGCCGCCGGTACCACGCCGCGACCGCCTTGCGGAAGGAGAGCATCCCTTCATAGGAGGGGTATTGGTGGTTCCGCGGATCTTCCGCCGCCTTTTGAAGACGATGGATAATCGGGGCGGGGGTCGGCATGTCGGGATCGCCGATTCCGAGGTTGATGATGTCTTTCCCCTGGCGGATCGCCTCCTGCTTCATCTTGTCGATCGCCGCGAAAAGATAAGGGGGAAGATGTTTAATCCGGTCTGCCATCTGTACGTCGACTTTACCCACGATCACTCCTTCGTAAATTGAGAATGCGGAATGCGGAGTACAGACCGGCAGGCTTCTTACTCGGCCATCCGCATTCCGAAATTCGCAATAGTCCTATCCCTTATTTTTCAGGTTGAGTACTTCCATCATGTCATAGAGCCCGGGAGGCTGCTGGGCCACCCAGCGCGCGGCCAAGAGAGCGCCCCTTGCAAAATTATTCCGGCTGTGCGCCCGATGGGTCATTTCGATTCGCTCTCCGGGGCCGGCGAAAATAACGGTATGGTCGCCGACCACATCTCCGCCGCGCAATGTTTGAATGCCGATCTCGCCGCTCGGGCGCGGGCCGATGTTTCCCTGTCGGGTGAACCGGCCGACCTGAGAGAGGGGGGTTTTGCGGGCGCGCGCCAGCACATCTCCCATCCGCAGGGCGGTCCCGCTCGGGGCGTCTTTCTTCTGCCGGTGGTGCATCTCGACGATCTCGATGTCATACGCTTCTCCGAGCGTCTCGGCGGCCTCGGAGAGTAATTTGAAGAGAAGGTTCACGCCGACGCTCATATTCGGAGAGAGGACGATCGGGATCTTCTCGGCGGCCTTTGCAATTTTCTTTTCGTCGTCGCTCGTGAACCCGGTTGTTCCGATCACCATCGGCTTTCCCTTGGACACGGCTTCTTGAAGGAGGGTCAGGGTGTTTTGGGGCGAGGTGAAATCGATGATGGCCTCTCCTGCCTGGACGGCTTTCTTCATCTGGTCGGTGAGCGGGATTCCCCATTTTCCCACACCGATCAATTCTCCCGCATCTCTCCCGAGGGTCGGGTGGCCTTTTTTCTCCAACGCTGCGCCGAGCGCCAGATCTTCTTCATGGTAGAGGCTATCGAGGATCGCCCGACCCATTCGGCCTCCCGCACCCGAAATGATGAGTTTCATCTCTCTCCTTATTTAAGGACGAAAACGTGAGGGGTGAGGCGTCAAGTCAAAATTTTTTAAATCTTTTACCCGTCCCGCCTAACGCCTCACGTCTTCTTTTTTGAGAAGTCCGTAGCGTTTCATCGCCGTTTTCAATTTCTTGAGATTTTCATCCGACATTCGCCAGAGGGGAAGGCGGACCTCGTCGGCGCATTTTCCCATCAAGGCCAGTGCGGCTTTGACCGGGACCGGATTCGTCTCGACAAACATGACCTGGTGAAGGGGATAGAGCTGCTCGTGCAGCTTTCTCGCCTGGGCGAAATCCCCCCGCTCGGCGGCCTCCGCCATCCGGGCCGTGTCGGAGGGAGCGATATTGGCGGTCACTGAGATGACCCCCTTGCCGCCGACCGCCATCGTCGCAAGCGCGGTGAAGTCATCTCCCGAGAGGATCACGAGCCGGTCGCCGCAGAGTTGGACGAGATCGCTGATCTGCTGAAGCGAGCCGGTTCCCTCTTTGATCCCGATCATGTTGTCGAAGTCCATCAGCCGGGCCACGGTCGCCGGAAGCATGTTGACCCCCGTTCGTCCCGGAATGTTGTAGAGAACCAAGGGGAGATCGACCGCTTTCGCGATGGCCTTGTAATGTTGATAGAGCCCTTCCTGGGTCGGCTTGTTGTAATAGGGGGTGATGAGAAGGGCCCCGTCGGCGCCGACCGTTTTGGCGTGCCGGGTAAAAGCGATCGCTTCTTCGGTGCTGTTCGATCCTGTCCCGGCGATCACCGGAATCCGCCCGCCGGCCATCTTCACCGCCAGCTCGACGATCCGTTTGTGCTCGTCGTGCGAGAGGGTGGCCGATTCTCCCGTCGTCCCGCACGGAACGATGCCGTGGGTCCCGGACCGGAGATGAAAATCAATCAACTCGCCGAACGCTTTCTCGTCGATCTTTCCCTTCTTGAAGGGGGTTACAATGGCGACTATAGAGCCGTGAAACATGGGTTACCTCATTGACAAAGAGTCGGGACCGGGAGGTCCCTCCCACAAGTAGCTCTCTGAGAAGATCTTTGTGGGAGGGCTCTGGAGAGCCCGATGTTTTTAGCTACAGCAATGCTTCTTCTAAAATCTCTCCCTTGTAGACGATCCGCGCGTCTCCTTCGAGCGTGGTATTTTTGAACGTCCGGCCCTCTTGGTTGAAATCGACTCCCAAGCGGACGCCGCCTCGTGTCATCAGGGAGACGGGAGGCGCCGTTTTCCCGAGGGCGGTGGTCACGATGGCGGCTGCAATCGCGCCGGTTCCGCAGGCGAGGGTCTCGTCTTCCACCCCCCGCTCGTACGTTCGGATATTCAGATTATGACGGTCGGTGACACTGATGAAATTGGCGTTGGTTCCGCGCGGCGCAAAGAGAGCGTGATGACGGGTTGCACGGCCTAGGCCGATCACGTCGACCGCATCGACATCGTCAACGAAGTAGATCACGTGCGGAACGCCGGTGTTCGCGATGTGGCCGATGTAGCTCTTGCCGTCGATCTCGATCTTCAGATCGAGTCGAAGGTCGGTCGGATCGGGAAGCCGGACGCGGACACGATCGCCGATCACTTCGGCCTGGACGAGGCCGGCGAGGGTTTCAATCGTATGTTTCGCCGGGGCGATCTTGTTCAGATAGGCAAAACGCGCGGCGCAGCGGCTGCCGTTGCCGCACATCTCCACCTCGCCGCCGTCGGCGTTATAATAATGCCACTTATAGTCGGCCTTTGAGGAGGGCTCGATCAGGATGACGCCGTCGGCGCCGACCGAGAGACCTCGGCGGCAGACCCGGGAGACAAAGTGCTTCATCTCCTGCGGGCCGATCAACGGCGTCCGGTGGTCGATCATGATAAAGTCGTTCCCGCTGCCGCTTAATTTCCAAAAAGGGATCGGTTTCATCGATTCTGTCCTGTTTTTTCCAGAGGGTATTCTTCTGCCCCACCCTGTTTTTGCTCCCCTCCGTCGTTAAGGAAGGGGGAGGGGAGGTAGAATCGTTGTTTTAATTTAAGGGACCGCGTTTTTCTGTTTCTTCTCCTCGATCAAGGCCAGCAGCCCCTTGGTTTCCTCATCGGTGATCTTCTCATCGGTCATGATCCCCTGGATCCGATTGCTCACCTCGAGAAGATCGGCATCGCTCACCTGATCGGCCTTGGCATGGTCATAAAACCGGTAGACCGTTTCACGAACGCGCTCTGCCTCTTCCAACGTGTACTCCGGTGGAAGCATCGTCACCAGCGCCTTATTGATGACGAATTTCTTGAAGGTAAAGTTATGAATGTCCCGCCCCTTCACCGCCAGCACCGTCAAGAAAACAATGACGACGCCGCTTACGATGAGAAGGGCCAAAAAGAAGCCCCTCCCTTGTCTCCGAGGCTTGCGGGTGGTCGGTGTCCTGTGTTCCAGGGAGAGGGCCCCTTCGGAGGGCTGGGAAATATCGCTATTGCCGCTCAAAAGCTAAAAACTCCGGGATCCGTTCACCGCGGATCAGATCATCCATGGTTTCGCGTTCGCGTATTGTAACATATTTATCGCCGTGGACAAGAACCTCGGGCGGACGGGGCCGGGCGTTATAATTCGACGACATCGAGAAGCCGTACGCCCCCGCGCTCAACACCGCCAGCAGCTCATCCGTCGCAACCTGCGGAAGCGTTCTCCCTTGCGCGAGAAAATCGCCCGATTCGC
>JAHFEM010000025.1:4508-10180 GCA_023248505.1 Nitrospirota bacterium | reverse complement strand
TAAAGCATGACGTAGGTGGTCGTGCTCGTGACCAGCGCGATGACATAGAGGGCCATGGTAAAGGCCCCCATCTTCCGGTGCCGCGTCGCGGCATCGGGCATCCATCGCTCGATCCCCCGCTCCAAGACGAGCACCGCGGCCACCAAGCCGAAGCCGGAGGCATAGACGAGGAATCGCGCCATCGATCCCCACCGCACCGCAGCGAAGCCGCCGAAGAGAACGGCCGCCCCTGCGAGGGTATAGTTAAATCCTTTGCTCCCCATCTTCAACGGCTCCGCTTTCAGATAGCGCTCGCTCCCCTTCTTAAAAGAGGATCGAAATCCGAGGACGATCATATAGACCGCCAAGACCAACCCGATCGAGATGACCAAGATATGGATCGTCAACAACGGCGTAAAGATGTAGGCGTAAACCCAATCGGGCCCGCCGAATCCTTCCTTCCCCTCCAGCGAGAGGGCTCCCAGCCCGCGTGCAAGATAGTAGAGGGTAAAGTAGCCGAGCATCGCCACCATCCCCCAGAGGGTCACCAGATGATGGTGCTGCCCCTGATGTTTCTTGGCGGTATACCAGCCGTAAATGAAGAGGAGGGTAAACATCCACGCCATCACCGACGAGATATCGGCCCCCAGCGTTCCATAAGGAGAGAGGAAACCGGGCGCGCTTAAAAATTCTTTCATGGTGGTCACCTCGCTTGTTTTTCTGGCGCGGCTCCAATCGATCCCGGATGCCGCGCCGTTTCCTTCAAGAAATTATTTGATTGCCGTCAAAACCGTGTTCCGCTCGATCTCCGTCGCCCAGTGGAATCCCGCCTTCTCCAGCCAGCCCCGGATCTCCGACCCGGAAAAACAGCGCCCTTTTTCGGAATAGACCATCATGTGGATAGAGAAGATCGCGTTCCACCCGGGGTCGGATGAATCTTCATTGAGGAACATATCTTTGACGATGATCAACCCGTCCGGATTCGTAGCGCGGGAGAGCTTTTGGAAGAGGGCCGCATTCTCCTCCGAGGTCTGATAGTGGAGGATGTCGGAGAGGAAAACGGCATCGAACGTTCCGGGAAGGTCGTCCCGGTTGAAATTGCCGCCGACCAGCCGGATGCGATCGGTCATCTTTTCTTTCTCGATGTTCTTCTGGGTCGTGGCCAGGGTCTGCGGAAGATCGAAGAGGGTCCCCTGCAACTGGGGATAGCGCTTGCAAAAAGCGAGGGAAAAGGTCCCCGCTCCCCCGCCGACGTCGAGGAAGCTCTTGTAGCGCGAAAGGTCGATCCGTTCGGCCAGGCTCGGGGCCACCCGCCTTGCCATTCGATCGAGGACGCGCAAGATCTTCTCCCCGATCTCCGGACGGTTCATGAAGATGTTCCCCTTCACCGGCGGCTTTCCGGTTCGAACCACCTCCTCCAGCTTTCCCCAGGACGCCCACTCTTCATCTTGAAGCAGCATCAACTCTCCCATGTAAAAAGGGCTGCTCTTCACAAGAAACTCCGCCACCACCGGCGTATTGGCATAGCGTATCCCCTCGCGTTTGAGGAGGCCGATCGCCACCAGGGAATCGAGGAGACGCCCGAGATTTTCAGGATCGGCCTGAATGGCCGACGCAATCTCCGCCGCCGTCTTCGGTCCGCTCCCCAGCGGGGTATAGAGATCGAGCTTCACGGAGGTCAAAAAGATTTTCGCTTCCCAATAATATCCCAACTGAAAAAGCGAAGGCGCCGATATCTCACGACCCATGAAAATCCCCCCTTTTGAATAGGGGGAGTATATCGGGGTGGAAATGAAAGGTCAAGATGAGGCTAGGGCCGATTGCGGAGTTGTGAATTACGAATGAGGAATCAAACCCGAGCCCTGTGCATTGGACTTATTTAAACCTTCAAGCGCCCGCGGCAGGGAATGGGGCGGCGCCCCACTTTAAGAGGCAGGCATTTTCGAGAGGCGGTCTTATCCCACATCGAGCGCCGGGTATTTTTCAATGATGTTGAATTTCTCGATCTTCCATCGATCCTTCTCTTTTTTCAATTTCCAAAAGAGAAGCGTCTTCTGAACGGACGTGGTCTTCCCCCTTTGAAGACGGGCCGTCTGCATCACCGAGATATCGGCCTCTTCCCCCCGGACCTTCAACTCAAAGACCTCGAATTCGACACGGATCGGCCGGGCCCCTCCGAACAGATCGGCCACCTGATGTTCAAACCCTCCCTTTCCGTCCGCCAGATCCTGGACATACAGGGCCCCATCTTGGTTCTGAAAGGCGCGCCGTTGCCGCTCGATCAACTCGGACAACATCTCCTCATTCGTCTTCAATCTGAAGGGAATCTCCTCCACCTTCGGCTGGGGAGGAGTCTCCTCCCTCAACTTCGGAGCGGTCCTCTTCGCTGCAACCAAGGCCGCATCGGGAGGAGCCGCCTGTTCGGTCGCAGCCGACGCGGAAATCGAAGGAGGATCGTTTTGGGGCAAAGGCGAACCGGCCGGATTCTTGATCCGACCCCGCTTCGGCTTCTCGACGGGCTTCTCGACGGAAGAAGAGGGCTCCTTGATGATCTTGACGAGGGCGGCCGGGGCTTCCGCCGGGGACGGAGGCTCGGGGAGAGCAGGCTGCTCTTTGACTTCCACCCCCTGTTCGGTCATGGAAGGGGAGTCCATCGAATCGCGCGGCGCTTCGCTCGCTTCAATCGTTGGGGTCGGCAGCGCTGTCGGCGGGGAGGAAGAGACACGCTTGTCCGGGGAGGAGCGATAGAGCGAAAAAAAGAGGACCCCCACAAAACCGGTCATCAGCAATCCGAAGAGGCTCCACCAGACCGGCTGCCACGGAGAGGCTTTTTTCTCCAGAGGAATCTCCGAAGGGGCCTCGGTCCCTGCGGGCGGAGCTGAGCTTGCCGGGATGGGAACCGTCGCGATAACGGCCGGAGCGGCGTGGGACTCCATCGGAAGCTCTTGAAGAGGATCGGGAGGGATCAAGGGGGAAGGCGGTGCGGCAGGCGGAATCAATACGACCGGGGGGAGATCCATCCTTTCAAAAAGCACAGACTCGCCGGAAGATGATCTCCCTTCCTCGGCCGGCGCGAACCGCGCAAAGGCCTGCCGCTCCACCTCGATCTCTTTTCCGAAAAATGCCTGGATATAGTTGGAGAGGTTGAGCCGCGGATACTCATTCTCCAAAATCGATTCGATCGGCTCGACCATCTCGCGCGCCGTCTGAAAGCGCGCCGTCGGATCGATCGCCAAGCCCCGGACCAGAATCGAACGAACCGCTGCCGGAAGATACCCCCACGGCTCCGTGCCGGGCTTGACCGGTTCTGGGAACTCCCCCAACAGCTCGCAGAGAATGGCTGAAGCGGCAAAGAGGTCTTCTCTCGGCGTCCCCTCCGCAAGCTCCCCTCCCTTCCGCTCCGAGATCGACTCCGGCGCGCGATACCGCGAGCGAATGGCCGATCGAGGATCCTCCAGCCAGCCGAGACCAAAATCGCCGACCCGGATCATGCCGTCATAGCCGATGAAGATCCGCTCCGGATGAAGCCCGCCGTGCGCCATCGGTTTTCCGGAGCGCCCCCGCATTCCGTGGGCGAAATCGAGCGCTTCGAGAAGCTGGCGGAAGAGAAGGAGCGCCATTCCGGTTGGGATCGGCAAAGAGCGGCTTCGCGCCAAGAGGGTCTGCATCTTCTTGCCGAAGAGATACGGATGGACAAAATAGGGAATGCCGTCGATTTCACCCAGATCGTAAATGCGGCTGATGTTTGGATGCCAGAGCGTGGCCGCTTGCTTCACCTCGTCCAAGAAGAGAGCGACCCAATCGGTCCGATGGATCACCAGCGGGTGGAGCCGTTTCAAAACCAGCATGGTATGCGGAGGCGACTCCGCCTGCGCCAGATAATTCTCAAGGAACGGGCTGCGTTTCAGAGGACGGAGAAGTCGGTACTTTCCGAAGAGGGAGACCGCCTTACGGGGTTGTTTTTCACCCAGGAGCTTTTCCATTGATATAACCTAAATGACGCCATACTATATCCCAAGTTGGTCTGGATTTTCAACTTTTTTCTGAAGGAGATCACCCTGCAATTTTTCGCCGATAAAGCGGGCTCAAACCGTGGGGGTCATCTCCTTCCGGAGCTCCTGGCCTGAAAGACCGGCCTCCCGCTTCAGGAAACCGAGAAAAAGCGATTCGAGGGTCATCCAGCCGGAGCAGGCCGCCGTCAAAATGGCCAGATCGGCCGCGGGGGAAAGCGGCGCCTGAAAAATGATCCGAAGCAGATAGGCCAGAATGAGAAAATAGGTGCAGGCCATCGTCAGGCCCGGCCAAATGAAAAATCGGACAAGCGGCACAATTTCAGGAAGAGAGGGGAGAAACCAAACATAGGCGAGCGTGGCCAGAAGGCCGCCGACCGTGCCGACGGCCAGCGTTTGGTGGAGGGAGTTCGCCAAAATCGGCCCGAGGAGCGCGCCGGCCGCGCCGCCGATCAACGCCGCCAGCAGAATGAGGGAGAGGTGATATCCGGGCGCCTTATGGAAAAGCTCCCCGATCGGCCGGCCGTCGGGGAAGATCGTTCGCCTGTTTTTCTCCTCCCGCGCCCGCAGATAACCGATCTCAAACCCGTCCCGCGCAACCGCGCTGGCGACAAAACTGATCAGCGCCGCTCGGAAGGAATGATAGCCGAAGAGGAACTCCACAATCCCAAGGATCATCCAGTAGAGGGCAAAGGCGTAAAGAAAGCCGATCTTGAAAGAGAACCATTTCATTTCATCCGGCCGCTCCCGCCAAATCTCACCGAGCGGGCGGCCGAACCCCTTGGCATACGCGTAGAGCGCCACGGGAATGCTGACGAGGGCGGAAAGAAGCCCGATCAACGTCAGGAAAAGGACCCGCGTCTCAAAAAAGACGTAATAGGTGATCGCCAGAAAGGGAAGATAGACGGCCACCCCGGAGAGGAAGATCACCCTCATCTTCAAGCGGCGCGCCGCCCGATCCCCGGCCAGATAGTGACCATAAAGGACCCGCAATTTCATTCGGTGAAGCATGTAAACACCGTGAGGCGTGAGGCGTAAGGGGTAAGGTCAAAAGATTTATTTTCTTCGCCTCACGCCGAACGCCTCGCGTGTTTTAGGGCGTTAACTGGACCCGAACCACCTTCCCCAGCGATGAGAGCGGTTGATCGAATCGGCCTTCGTCTCCGACCACAAAAATAATCAGCTGGTCGGGGTGAAGGTATTTTCGGGCGACCCGAAGGATATCCTTTTCGGTGACCTTCGCCACATTATCCCGGAATCGCTCCAGGAAATCGCCCGGGAGCCCGTAATATTCAAGCGACATCTGACGGCTGACGATCTGCGCAGGGCTTGAGAAGGAGAAGATGAAGGAATTCAGAAACGACTCCTTCGCCCGCTTCAACTCCTCATCGGTCACCGGCTCCTCGCGGATCTTTCGGATATGATCGATGATCGTGGAGATCGCCTGGTAGGTTGTCTCCACGCGGGTCTCTCCATAGGCAAGGAAGACCCCCCGCTCAAAATTGCCGGGCCGCAAGGCGGTCCCGACCGAGTAGGCGATGCCGCGCTGGGTTCGAATATCCCGGAAGAGCCGGCTGGCGAATCCGCCCGAGCCGAGGATATCATCCAGGACCGAAAGCGCAAAATAATCGGGGTTGTCCTGCTTGATGCCGAGGTGACCGATCCGAATCTGCGTCTGCGTGA
>JAHFEM010000025.1:0-4498 GCA_023248505.1 Nitrospirota bacterium | reverse complement strand
CTGCGTGATCAGACGGAGCACTTCGTAAACGCCCCCCTCTTTTCGCTCGATCACGGCCGGGACCTTCGGAAAGTCGATCTTTTTCTTCTTCCAACCGGCGAAAGCCTTTTCGATCTTGCCGATGATCTCTTTTTTGTCGAAGTCCCCCGTGATCCCCAAGATCATGTTGTTCGGGGCAAAGTACTTCTCATGGAAGGCGCTCAGGTCGGCCCGGCGGATCGCATGGACCGTTTGCTCCGTCGCCTCGCGGCCGTAGGGATTCTCGGCGCCGTAAATCTGTTTATTGAACTCCCGGCCGGCGATGGACGAAGGCCGGTCGTTTCGGCGGCGGATCATTTCGATGGCATTGTTCTTCGCAATCTGGAGCTTCTCCTCCTCGAAGACCGGATTCATCAGGATATCGGCAAAAAGGGCCAGACCGGGGTCAAAATCTTTCTTCAACACATCGAGCGCGGCCCCCCCTGCATCGGAGCCGATGCCGACGGAGAGATCGATCGCCATCTGATCGATCAGCTCATCGACTTCGTCTCCGGTGTGATGCCGGGTTCCGCCGGTCCGCATGAGCGCCCCGGTCAAGCCGGCCAGGCTGATTTTGTCGGCCGGTTCGTAAATGCTTCCGGTCCGTATCGTCGCCTCGACCCGGATCAGCGGCAGCTCATGATCTTCGAGCAGGTAGAGCGTCATCCCGTTGGATAAGACTTTGCGCTCCGCCTTCGGCGGCTGAAATGCCGGCGGTGAAAAGATCATCGTCCTCGGATCGCGCAGCTCGGTTGCGGCGGGGGCCGGCGCTGCCGCCAGGGAAGGAGCGAGCGAGAGGCTCCAAAGAAAAACCAACAATGCAAACCATGAAATAGAAGACCGGTTCATTCTCTTTCTCATCGTCCCGCCTCCTTCGAAATGGGAAGGGCTTTCCCCTCCGGCTCTTCGGGAGAGGGGACTTTGACGAGCGTCGCCACCGTCCGGTTCTTCTTCGTAAAGTACTCGCGGGCCACCCGCATGACATCCTCCCCGGTGACCTTCTCGATCTGATCCCGATTTCGGAGGACATACCGCCAGTCCCCGGCCACCGCCTGAAAATAGGCGAGCTGACTGGCCAGACCGCTGTTCGACCGAAGGGATCGAACCAGGTCGGCATTGAGATTGGTGATCACCTTCTCCAACTCCTTCTGGGTCGGCGGCTCGTTCTTCAGCCGCTCCAGCTCCGCATAAATCGCCTCCTCCGCCTCCACGGTCGTATGCGGGGCGCGCGGGGTGGCCGAGACGGTAAAGAGGTTCGGGTAGCGAACGCCGGGGGTCCCGGAATTGGAGCCGGCGCCGATGGCGATCTTTTTCTCTTCGACCAGTTTCTTATGCAGCCGGGAGGTTCTCCCCAGGGAGAGGAGCGAGTCGATCACATCGAAGACCGGGTCGTCCGGGTGATCGAGGGCCGGCTTGTGATATCCGACGATGACTTGCGGATTGGCGTCATCCTCGACCTCCACGCGACGCTCCCCCGACTGAGGCGGCTCCGCGGTGACGACCCGAGGGGCGGGAGGACCCGCCGGAATCGACCCGAAATACTTCTCGAGCATCGGGATCACCTCCGCCGGCTTGAAATCGCCGACCATGGCAACCACGGTGTTGTTCGGAGCGTAGTAGGTTTTAAAGAAGCGCTCGGTTTCCGTCGCCGAAAGGGAGCGGACATCCGAAGGCCAGCCGAGGGTGGGATATCCGTACGGATGGGCCGTGAAGGTGGCGGAGAGGAAGGCTTCATAGAGTTTTCCGCCGGGGTTGGTCTCCACACTTCGCCGCCGCTCCTCCAGCACCACTTCCCGCTCTTTGTAAAACTCGCGAAGGACGGTATGGGCCATCCGGTCCGATTCGATCGCCATCCAGAGGGGAAGTCGGTTCGCCGGCAGGGAGACGACATAGGAGGTCACGTCGCGGCCGGTGGAGGCGTTGAAGCCGACCGCGCCGTTTCGATCGTAGAGTTCTCCGAGTTCATTGGAGACCACCCACTTCACTCCTTCTTTCTCAAGCGCTCCAAATTCCGCCCGCAGCGCCGTGAGACGCGCCGGATCGGCCTTGGGGCCCTTGGCTTCCTCCTGAGTAATCTCGCGATTGAGCTCCTCCAAAGTCGCGAGGAGCGGTTTCTCCTTCTGATAATCGGAGGTGCCCAATCGCTCCGTCCCCTTGAAAGCCATATGCTCGTAGAGGTGGGCCACCCCGGTGATTCCGCTGTGCTCGTTCACCGAGCCGACCTTGTAGGTGATCTGAAACGAGATCGTCGGCGCCTGGTGGCGCTCGACCATCAAGAGGGTCAGGCCGTTGGAGAGGGTTTTCTCGACCACGCGATCGGCCAGACTTTGCGCCGAGACGGCGGCGGTCCAAAGATGAATCGAGAGAAAGACGAAAACAAAAATGGCTTTCTTCACAAAGACTCCTTTGCCTTCTTTAGAAAAAAAGGCGTTTGAGGTCGGCGACCGTTTCTGCGAAAAAGTCCGGCTCCGCTGAGCGGAGGAGGTCGGGATCGCCGATGCCGTAGCCGACCCCGCACGATTTGACTCCCGCCGACCGTGCGGCGTGGACATCATTCAACGAATCCCCGATCATCACCGCCTCCGAAGGGGACACCTCCAAGTAATCGAGCGTTCGCAAAATCATCTCCGGGTGCGGTTTTAAATTAACGATCGGCTCGCTGCCGAGGATTAAATCGAAATGCGGGCGGGCCGCCAACCCCTCCATAATCCGGGTCGTGTAGAGGAGCGGCTTGTTGGTGACGACCGCTTTTTTTTTCTTCCGAAAATGGATCAACACCTCTTCCATCCCGGGATAGAGGATCGTTTCATCCAGAAGATGTTTGAGGTAATGTCCCTCGAAGATCTCAAGGGAGCGCTCGATCAGGGCGGGATCGGTGCTCCCTATCGAATCGAGGATCAGACGCCGCACCCCATTGCCGACGTAGCTATAGATGACTTCCAGCGGTTTTTCGGGCAGGTCGAGGTCCCGAAAGGTCAAATTGACGCAATCGGCAATATCTTTTCGGGAATCGATGAGGGTCCCATCGAGGTCAAAGATCAAGAGCGAAACCGGATTCATCCTCTACTTTCTATGGGGAAGGGAAAACCACCTTCGGGTACTATAAGAGAATTGGAGGAAGTTTTCAATCCCCAGCGAAGCGAACGCGGAATTCGGATTGTAGCGTATAAATTAAATCTTCTTTTTCGCTGCTCCCCGCCCTCCGGGCCCGGGGGGCGTTTCGGAGCCTTTCTCCTTTGAAAACAACCGTGAGAGAACCTTGACAAGGGGTCCAAAAACCGTTACCCTGAGATTTTGATATTTCACGCCTTTTTATACAAACCCAGGTGAAACTTGGATATTCCACTCGAAAATAATGAGGGCGGAAAGCGCCGCTTTCGATGGCTGAAGTGGCTCCTCCTCTCCCTCTTCTCCCTCATCCTCCTTGCCGCATTCAGCATCGGCGGGGTCATCTGG
Source organism: Nitrospirota bacterium (assembly GCA_023248505.1). Taxonomy (GTDB): domain Bacteria; phylum Nitrospirota; class Nitrospiria; order SBBL01; family Manganitrophaceae; genus Manganitrophus. The sequence continues at coordinate 1,024 of JAHFEM010000025.1, read as the reverse complement.
TATTTCTCCAAAGATCTCCCCTCCCTGGAATCATTGGGAAGTTATGAGCCGAGCCAGGCGACGCGGATTTACTCCGACGACAACCGGATTATCGGGCAGTTTTATATCGAAAAACGGGTCTTCGTCCCCCTGTCGAAGATGCCGAAAGAGCTCATCCAGGCGATCTTGGCGGTGGAAGACTCCCGCTTTTACGAGCACAGCGGCTTCGACTACATCCGGATCATGAAGGCCTTTCTCACCAACCTTGAAAATATGAAGATCCGCCAAGGGGCGAGCACGATCACCCAACAGCTGACCCGATCTCTCTTTCTTTCCCCCGAGCGGACGATGAAGCGAAAACTCAAAGAGATCCTCCTCGCTCGAAAAATGGAGATGATGCTGACGAAGGATGAGATCCTTGAAATTTATCTCAACCAGATCTACTTTGGGCACGGGGCATACGGGGTCCAGGTGGCCGCCCGGACTTACTTTGGGAAAGACGTCAGCGAGCTGAAGCTCGCGGAGGTCGCCTTCCTCGCCGGTCTTCCGAAGGCGCCGAACGACCACTCTCCCTATCGCTACGCCCAAAAGGCCAAGGCGCGCCAAGGGGTCGTCTTGCGGCGGATGGTGGATGAAAAGTTCATCACCGAAGAGCAATACCACAAAGCCTACGAGCAGGATCTTTTCTTTCAAAAACTGATCCCCGATGAAGAGTTGGCCCTTCATTTCCAGGAACATATCCGGCAGTATCTCATTGCCAAATATGGGGATGATGCAGTCTACAAGGGGGGGCTGAACGTCTATACGACCCTGAATATCGACATGCAGCGAACCGCCAATCGCGCCGTAAAGACCGGGCTCCGGGAACTCGATAAACGCCAAGGATACCGGGGCCCGACGGGGAAATACGACACCACGGCCGAACCGGCCGAAGTGGCCATGAGCGCTTTGATTTCGGGAGATATCCTCGATGGACATATCACGCAGGTCTCCGATCGCGAGGGGTTTGCCCTGGTTCAGGCCGGCGGGGTCACCGGAAAGATGC
>JAHFEM010000366.1 GCA_023248505.1 Nitrospirota bacterium | reverse complement strand
ACGTAAGGAACCAACGCTTCCAGAAAATCGATGCCTCGGATGATCTGCTCCCCGATCTCCGGATGCGCTTTCATCATCTCAAACTCTTCGACCGTCAGTTTGCTCGGTTTATTGAGGACGGCGTCGGGGACCCCGATCTTGCCGACATCATGGAGATGCCCCGCTAATTCCAGAACAGCCATTCGTTCTTGGGACCAATTCAATTGCTTCGCCGTGAGCATCGCATATTCGGTCACCCGATCGGTATGTCCGCCGGTGTAGCGATCTCGTTTTTCGATCGCTTTGGCCAGTGTAATGGCGGTCGCTTTCTGACTTTGGATGAGTTTCTCGGTTTGCAGCCGTTCATGGAGATAGCTTTTACGAAGATCCTCGGCATACCTCAACATCTGCTGGTAGGCGGTTTCCAGCTCTCGGATTTTTAGTTTTTCTCTTTTAAGGAGGATCTTCAGGTCGCGGAGAACGTAGGCCAGCTGTGTTCCGGAATAGCCGAATTCCTCGCGAAGGTATCGCTCCAGCTCTTTATCGACGGAGGAAAGTTCCATTATCTCGCCTTTCCCCACGGGGACGGAATCGGGGATCACCCTTTTCGATTTAAGATCTTGCTGACATGGTCGAGCAGTTCAAGGGGGCTGAATGGCTTGGTCAGGTAGAAGTTCGCATCGAAGACTTTGGCTTCATCTTCCGAGAGCTTCCCTCTTCCCGTCAAGATGATGATCGGGGTCGTTTTGGTTCGAGGATCCGATCGGATCTTTTTGCAGACTTCCTCTCCCCCGATCCCCGGCATCATGAGGTCGAGGATCAAGAGATCCGGTCTTTCCTCGAAACATTTTGCGACCGTTTCGGAGCCATTCTCGGATTCGATGATGAGGTATTCTTCACTTTCCAAAGTGCTGTGAATCAAGAGGCGGATCGGAATTTCATCATCAGCAATCAAGATCTTCTTCATCGGCTGCTCCGGTGGAAAAAGGATAACATAAAACGCCCTTTTGTCAACGAAATGGCCTATATGGAAAGGACCTAGGGATTCGTTCCGGATAGAGGCGTCCGGTAGAGGCGCTGCCTTGACAAGAAATATAAAAATCTTTACGATGAGGGCCGTGCGGAAGGTCCACGTGTGTGGACCGCTCGAGGAGGGAGGGTGGGCCCGCGTCTCACAGAACGACAGCAGGCGATCTTTCAATATCTGCAACGTTACGTTGAGGAGCACGGATTTCCGCCGACCATCCGCGAGATTGCACGGCATTTTCAGTTGGCCGGACCGAAGGGGGCGAAAAAACACCTTGATGCGCTCGTCCGGAAGGGGTTCATCCAGCGTCTTCCCGGACAACCTAGGGCGATCCGGGTGAACGCTGCTCCCCTCCGGAAAGGGCGACTTCTTCCCATCGTCGGAACCGTCCACGCCGGGCGCCCCCTCCTCTGCGAAGAGAACATCGAAGGACAACTCCTGATCGATCCGATCATTTCCGCCCGGGAGGCTGCATTTGTCCTTCGGGTCAAGGGAGAGAGCATGATCGGCGCCCACATTGTGGAGGGCGATTATGTGGTCGTTCAGGAACAGCCGACCGTAGAGAATGGCGCGTTGGCCGTGGTGCTGGTCGACGGCGAAGCAACGCTCAAATATTTTTCGAAGAAAAAAAGAGAAGTCATTTTATCCCCCGCCCACCCCAAGATGAAACCGATCATCGTCCAGAAGGATCAATCGGTGCTGGTTTTGGGGAAGGTGATCGCCGTATTAAGGATGTATCATGCAGGCAGTAAAGGAAAAAAGAACCGGTGAGAACTCGTTTCACAATTATCTGAAACGATTCTCTATCCGCCACAAAGGAACGTCTCATACCAAAAAGGCTCCCCCCGACTATCTGATCGAGAGCCCATACGGGAAATTGATCGCGGTCGTGCTGGAATATGAGGCCTCCACCGAGATCCAGGAAAAACTCAAGGTGGCGCAAAAGAGATCGAAACAGGTCATGAAGGGCAAGGTCCCCTTTATGCCGATCCTCTACAAAGGGGGTCTGCCCGGCCTCGAGCACCGCTACATTCAGGAGGCCCTTCAAGAGAGACACTATCCTGAGATCAGCGCGATCGCCCTGCTGGAGGGGAAACCGGGTCAGGAGCGCCTTCGTATCTTTCACAACCGTTTCGCGAAACAGCTGCTCGATCGACGCATCTTCGACCACGACAAGGACAAAAATCTCTTTTTGGCAAAGATCCTTCCGAACCACTTTTTCTGGATCGTCGAAGACACCCTCTGAGCCGTTTCTCCTCTCTCGACTTCCCTTCGTTGTGAAAGGTATACTCGGACTCAGGCTAAATAATTCATTTCAGGAGGGGTTGATGCGAACGGCGCTTCGTTCCGGTTTCAGGGTCCTGCTCTCTTTACTCCCATTTTCGACCGCTTTTGCATTCGAGGTGACCGATTTATCGACCCCGGAGAGCTTTATTGTCGATGAGGAGACGGGAAATTACTTCATCTCCAACATCAACGGCGGCCCCGCCGACAAAGACAACAACGGCTTCATCACACAACTGGATCCGAGCGGCAAGGTTGTCCGGTTGAAGTTTATCGATTCGACCAAGGGCGGTCCGCTGCATGCACCGAAAGGGATGACGGTCGTCGGGAAGATCCTATACGTGACCGATATCGATCACGTCAAAGGATACGACAAGAACAGCGGGATGCTGGCGCACGACATCGACCTGACCGAATTCAATGCCACCTTCTTAAATGACCTGACCCATGACGCGAAGGGGAACCTCTACGTCTCCGATACACTTTCGGAGTTCATCGCGCGGATTGATCCAAACCAGCACCATCGCGTCTCGATCGTGGCGAAGGGGCCGCAACTCGGCCGGCCGAACGGGCTCAACATGCATCCAAAGACAAACCAGCTGGTCATGGTCAGCCTGGGGAGCGGGAAGGTCGCGGAGGTCACCCCCCAGGGGGCGCTCAAGCCGCTGATCGGTCAGACGTTTAAAAACCTCGACGGGATCGACTTCGATTCAGCCGGAAACCTTTATTTCTCCTCCTTCACCGGCGGACAGATTTACAAGATCACCCTCGACGGAAAGCTCTCCCTCTTTCAGGAAAACCTCAAGACACCCGCCGACATCAACATCGATCGGAAGAACAATCTACTGCTGGTCCCATCGTTTGAGGGGAACAAGGCATTCACGATTCCGCTGAAATAAATTCAGCCGTCAGCTGAACATTTTTAATCTTTAAGCTGAACGCTGATGGCTGACCGCTTGTTTTTTATCTTCGCTTCACCAAGAGCGTCCAGCTCCCCTCTTGGACAGCCTCCTCATTTTGATTGAAGACCGACACCCCCAGGATGACGGCGCCGCGATCGGGCTGCCGCGTCGCCTTCTTCTCTCGGACGGTGATCGCCGCCCGGATCGCATCGCCGATCCGAACCGGAGCGACAAACTTCCACTCCAATCCGAGAAAGGCGATGATACTCTCTTCCAAAAGTCCGAGTTGGACCCAAAGGCCCGACGCG
>JAHFEM010000365.1 GCA_023248505.1 Nitrospirota bacterium | reverse complement strand
GATAGGTTTGCTCTGAGCAAAGGTCAAATTGAAAGTGTGACAGTAATTGTGGGTGTCGTCCCTAGGCAACCGCGCATAAAAATAGCCGCCCTATTTCCTTTGGCGGCTCGGCGGGCATGGCCGGACGGCTTTAGCCCCGTTGCTCTGCGCCCTTCCCTTTCGAGAAGTTTGCTCTGAGCAAAGGATACACTGAATGAACGATCATCCTTGAGGTGGATACTCCTGGTACGAAAGCTTTATAACACATTTAAAATTTAGGAGTCAACACTCAAAAAAAATTATTTTAATCGCCGGATCTGTACCGATACCGATCCTGGAAGACCGACCTGCAATCAACCGATCGAATTTCCAAATGATGAACCGACCCTGCTCCTTCGTTGCCTTCATGAACGCCGTTGTTCTAGAATGAGGTGATGCATCGTCGCGGGGCGTCGTTATTTTCATGCGAGGTCCTCGATGCGGCGATCTATGCGAGTGGGCCCTGAAGCGGAAGGCGTCTGATGAAGAAAAAAGTCTCTGGCCGGGTCGGATGCTCCGGCTGGCAGTACCGCCATTGGAAGGGGAACTTCTATCCGTCGGCCCTCCCTCAAAAAAAGTGGCTCGAATTTTACGCGGAGCGCTTCGACACGGTGGAGATCAACAACAGTTTTTATCGCCTCCCGACCGAGAAAACTTTTTCGGAATGGCGCGAACGGGTTCCCGATCGCTTTCTCTTCTCAGTCAAGGCAAGCCGTTATCTTACCCACTTGAGGAGGCTGAAAGATCCGGCCGACCCGCTCGAGCTCTTCTGGCGCCGGGCCCGGCGCCTCGGGCCGAAACTCGGCCCCGTTCTCTACCAGCTTCCACCCTACTGGAAACGGAACGAGAAGCGATTCTTCGATTTTCTCGACGCCCTTCCTGAAAATGCGCTGCATGTGGTTGAATTTCGAGACCCAACCTGGTATACCGATGAAATCTTCCGGGCGATGGAGGCAAGGGGGGTGGCGATGTGCATTCACGACCATCACGCGTCGGTCAGCCCCCGCGAGACGGTCGGACCGTTCGCGTATGTTCGTTTCCACGGCTCCCCGGAACACCCGGAAGGGGCCTATTCGAAGCGACACCTTCGCGCATGGGCCGCTTGGCTCGCCGAGGAAGCCGACTCCGGCAAGGAGATCTTCGCTTACTTCAACAACGACGCCTTCAGCCACGCGCCGAAGAACGCCGCGGCGTTGAGGGAGTTTTTATTATCGATCGATCGGGAGGAGGCAGCCTAAATGAATCGTATCGTCTCGCTCATCGCCAGCAGCACCGAGATTGTCTGTGCGCTCGGACTGGAGAGTCAACTGATCGGCCGATCCCACGAATGCGACTATCCCCCCTCCGTCCAGCGCTTGCCGATCTGCACGGCGCCGAAATTCTCCACCGAGGGGAGCAGCGGCGAGATCGACCAACGGGTCAAGGAACGCTTGCAGCAGGCGCTCAGCATTTATCGGGTGGAGGCCGATCTTCTCAAGCAGCTTCGTCCCACCCACATCATCACCCAAACCCAATGCGAGGTTTGTGCGGTGAGTCTAAAGGAGGTGGAGCAGGCGCTTCAGGATTGGATCACCCCGGGAACAGAGGTCGGAGAGAGGGGAGCAACGCCGGCCCTCATTCCCCTCGCCCCGAACTCCCTCTCCGACGTCTGGGGCGATATTCAGCGGATCGCCGATGCGCTGGGGATTCCCGAACGGGGCCGCGCCCTCGTGCGGAAGCTTCAGAAACGGATGGCGGCGATTGCGAAGAAAACCGAACGGCTTGCGCCGGGGCCGCGTGTTGCGGCGATCGAATGGATCGATCCGCTCATGGCCGGGGGAAACTGGATGCCGGAACTAATCGGGATGGCCGCCGGCGCCAACCTCTTCGGAGAGGCCGGGAAGCACTCCCCCTGGATGACCTGGGACGCCCTGGTCCAGGCCGATCCCGATGTCCTTCTCATTTTGCCGTGCGGTTTCGATATCGCGCGAACCCGAAAGGAGCTCTCGACGCTCACTGCGCAGCCGACATGGCCGGCGCTGAAAGCGGTTCGCGAAAGAAACGTCTACCTGCTCGACGGGAACCAGTACTTCAACCGTCCCGGCCCCCGCCTCGCCGAATCACTCGAGATCCTTGCGGAGATTTTTCATCCCGACCTGTTTCGGTTCGGCCATGAAGGGACCGGGTGGGTCCGAATCTAACGGCCCGATCCTGTCCACCCGGTCCCATGCCGCATTCCCTCCAGGGGATCTGGCCCTCCCCCAAACGGCGACGGCAACCCTACTTACGGCAGAAGCGGAAGCGAGTAGGTGATGCTCAGGTAGGGCCGCAGGCCGGCGGTCGGGTGCTCCATGCTGGCGAAGTTGCGATACCGATCGGCCCCCTTCGTCGGATCGGAATTGATCAGCAGCCCGTAATTGCTCGTCGGACTCTTCACCCACTCCTGCACCATCGCGGTGAGATCCCACACTTTGTACCCCGGTGTCTTGTTGATCGCCTCGGTATCGTACGCAACCGAGATGTCCTTCTGCGCCAGCGGAATATTGCCGCTGCAACAGGTGCTCGCCGTCCAGGCGTTGACCCCGTCATAGGTCCTGCCGGTGGCCCGGGCCAGATCGGGATTTTTGTTGATGAGCTTATGCACGCTGACGCTGTAGGTCGCATCGGCGGTGGTATCGCTCTCCACCAGCGCCAGATTCAACGTCGCGCTCTGGATGACCGCCCCCGCGGGAAGGCTGCTTAAAGTAAACTTCATCAGCACCGCGTTGGCGATCCGGTTTGCAGGCCAGGTGTAGGTGTTCAGCGTCGTATCGGCGCCATTCACCGAGGTGTCGATGTTCAAATAGGTGTCGGCCGTCGGGTTCAGCGTGACCTTGGTGCTCGAATTGAGCGCCAACGTGGTTGCGCTGACGGTCGGCGACTGCGCCGAGACATTCCCCGCCGCATCATAGGCAGCGACCTTATAGCCGTACACCGTCGCAGCCAGAAGTCCGATTTCCGAATAGCTGGGCGCGGCGGTGGTTCCGACCTGAATGCCGTTGCGATAGACCCGATAACCGGCCACCCCGACATTATCGGTGGAAACACTCCAGGCCAGATTGATCTGGGTGGCTGAAACTACGGTGACCGCAAGACCTTGCGGAACCGAAGGGGCCGTGGTGTCCGCCAGGGCCACGGTTGTGAAGGTCCCATCTCCGGAGGTCGACAGGTTGCCTGCGGCATCCTTGCTTCTGACCCGGTAATGATAGAGCGTGGAAGGACTCAGTGCGGTGAGGACCGCGCGGTGATTAGTCACGAGCGTCGCATCCAAAGCGGAGAGAGAGCCATAAGCGGTCGTCGTCCCATACTCCACCTGGGAAGTGGCCGCTTCGTTGGTCGTCCAGGTGATCGCCGCACCGCTATTGGTGAGACTGCCGGAGACCATGCCGGAGAGAACCGGCGCGGTCGTATCGCCTGCCGCAGCGTAGGTGATGCTCAGGTAGGGCCGCAGAGCGGCGGTCGGGTGC
>JAHFEM010000364.1 GCA_023248505.1 Nitrospirota bacterium | reverse complement strand
GCCCGACGCATATATTGGCGGAGCTATCGCACCGCGCCCGAGAGGCCGCCCGGCCGCGGGAGATCGTTCTCATCGGGGAGAACGAGCGCCAGCAGGTCATTGCGCTGGCGCCGGCGGAAAAGGGGGGGCACGGCCTCGACGCCCTCTGGAACGACGATTTTCATCACTCGGCCCGCGTGGCGCTGACCGGACGGCGGGAGGCCTACTACACCGATTATCGCGGGGAGGCGCAAGAATTCATCTCGGCGGTCAAGCGCGGGTTTCTATATCAAGGACAATATTATATTTGGCAGAACAACCCGAGGGGATCGCACGTGACGACGGAGCCGGCCGGCGCCTTTGTTCACTACATCCAGAACCACGATCAGGTCGCAAATCACCTTCGGGGGGAGCGTCTGCAGGCGCTGGCGAGCCCGGCTCGGATTCGGGCGATGACCGCCCTCCTTCTGCTCGCCCCGGAGACGCCGCTCCTCTTTATGGGGCAGGAGTTCGGCGCGTCGAGTCCGTTTCTCTTCTTCGCCGATCACACCGACGCGCTTGCCCCCCTGGTTCACGAGGGGAGGAAGAAGTTCCTCGCGCAATTTCCGAGTTATGCGACGGCGGAGGCGCAACGGGAGGTTCCCGACCCGCGCGCGGAGGAGACTTTCATGAGATCGAAGCTCGATTTTTCCGAGCGGCAGAAACAGGCCGGGATCTACCTCCTGCATCAGGACCTTCTCCGGTTGCGCCGAGAAGATCCGATACTCTCACTGCAATCGCGGGAAGGAATCGACGGCGCGGTCTTAGGACCGCAGGCCTTCGTCCTGCGGTTCTTCGGGGAGGAGGGGGACGATCGCTTGTTGATTGTGAACCTGGGGCCGGACCTCGAAGCGCGGCCGGCCGCGGAACCGCTCTTAGCGCCGGTGAAGCCGATCGGTTGGCGGCGGGTCTGGTCGAGCGACGATCCCCGCTACGGCGGGCCGGGGGCCGTTCATCCCTGCGGCCCCGACGGATGGCGACTCCCCGGGGGATCGGCGGTCTTTCTTTCGGCCGCTTCGGTTTAACGCCTGTTGGTTATATCGTTATTCCCGCGAATCTGCACGACGCGCCGAAAGGCACGCGTATATAAGAAGTGGAATCTTCCACTCAGATCGATCCCTAAACTGGGATCAAAGCGGGAATCCAGGAGGGACTGATTTAAAGCACTGGATTGCGTTCCGCGAAGCGATAGAAAGCGCTTGGCGCATCAAGTAGGTTCCAGGCGCTTTCCCGATTAAACATCGGGTGGCCGCCCCGTTTCCTGGGCTATCGGGAATGACGACAAAGGGGTCTTTAAAAAATCCTGCTACGGAAGCATTCGATGAATGAGCCGATCCTGACCTTCCCCTGGAATCGAGCGCAAGATCCGGAATTTCTCCGGTCGCGCGAGTGGCTGGTGACCAACGGCTTGGGCGGCTATGCCTCCGGCACCCTCCTCGGTATCCCCACGCGTCGCTACCACGCGCATTTCATCCCGAACCTTCCGCGGCGGGGAAGGACCGTCCTGCTCCCCCGCCTCGATGAAGAGGTCTGTTTTCCCGATCGGACAATCCGGCTGGGCGGGGCGGAGTCGTCGGAGGAAATCCTGGAGGAGGAGAACCATCACTCCCTCCAAGAGTTTCGTCTGGAGTGGAGGGTCCCGACCTGGCGATTCGATCTCGGCGATTGCATTCTCGAAAAGAAGATCATCATGCCGTATGGTCAAAACACGGTTTACGTGGTCTACCGTCTGGAAGGGGCCGAAACGATCCGGATGAACCTCCGCCCTTATGTGACCTTTCGCGGCCACGACGGCCCGTTGCAGGACGATCTGAAGTGGCCGATTCCGGTGAGGGTCTTTCAGGGGTGTTGCGAATTTCAACCGGTCGAAGCGGCGCCGAGCCTCAAGCTCTGTCTCCGGCCCAGCGGACGGGCTTTCACTTTCGAGGAGAAAAGCAGCGGGCCGCTCCTCTATCGGGTGGAGCGGGAGCGAGGACACGATTATCTGGCCGAACTTCACAGCCCCGGTTATTTCACCGTGGAACTTTCTCCGGGGGAGCCGGTGGCGCTGGTTGCCAGCACCGAACCGTGGGAGCTGCTCGATCCGGCCCCTGCCGCGATCTTCGAGGCGGAGCGGCGCCGCCACGAGAAACTTTTATCGCTGGCCCCGCCGGCGGCGCGCAGCGGGATCATGGCGCAGCTCGTCCTTGCGGCCGATCAGTTCATCGTCCTTCCGGGAAGCCGCCTGGAAGAGCATGCCCTGGCGCGGGCCTCGGGAGACCGGGTGCGGACCGTCATCGCGGGGTATCACTGGTTTACCGATTGGGGGCGGGACACGATGATCAGTCTGGAGGGATTGACCCTCTGCACCGGGCGCCACCGGGAGGCCGGCGCGATCCTCCGGACCTTCTCGCACTATCTGAAGGAGGGTCTTCTTCCGAACCTTTTCCCGGAGGGAAAGCGAACCGCCCTCTATCATACGGTGGACGCCACCTTCTGGTATTTTCATGCGATCGATCGTTACCAGCGGATGACGGGAGACCAAGAGACGTTGCGGGCGCTCTTCCCCGGTCTTAAATCGGTCATCGCGCACCATCTCAAAGGAACGCACTTCGGGATCGGCGTCGATCCGAACGACGGGTTGATTCGGGAGGGAGCGCCGGGACTTCAGCTCACCTGGATGGATGCCAAAGTCGGCGATTGGGTCGTCACCCCGCGCCGCGGCAAGCCGGTCGAAATTCAGGCCCTCTGGTACAATGCGCTTCGGCTGACGGCGCTCTGGGCGAGCGAGATGGGAGAGCCGTCGCAGGAGTATAGCGATCTGGCCGATCGGGCTTACCAATCGTTCAACGCCCGGTTCTGGTATGAGCCGGGACGTTACCTCTACGATGTGATCGATGGAGAGAACGGGGATGATTCGAGCCTTCGTCCCAACCAGATCTTTGCACTCTCGCTTCGGTTTCCGGTGTTGGCGAAAGAGCGATGGCAGCCGGTGATCGATATCGTCACCGACCGGCTCTTGACCCCGGTCGGCTTGCGAACCCTCGATCCGGCCCACAAGGATTATCAGCCCCGCTATTTCGGCGACCTTCGGGCGCGGGACGCCGCCTATCATCAAGGAACGGTCTGGGCCTGGCTGATCGGGCCTTTCTTCGACGCCTGGCGGAAAGTCTACGGCGAGGGGCCGCGGGCCGAGGCGCTGCTCAAGGGGTTCGAGACTCACCTCTCCGACAACGGGGTCGGCACAATCAGCGAGATCTTCGACGCCGAGCCTCCCCACACCGGCCGCGGCTGCATCGCGCAGGCCTGGAGCGTCGCGGAGGTGCTCCGCGCCATGATGGAGAGCAAGACGGCCAACGGTCTTCCGCCGCGGAAGGAGTCTTCTTAAGTTTTCTGTCATATCAATTTAGATAATGCCCTTTTCAATTACGTCATGCCCGCGAAAGCGGGCATCCAGGACTGGGCAAACCTCTGGATTCCCGCCTGCGCGGGAATGACGACCGAGAGAAAT
>JAHFEM010000024.1 GCA_023248505.1 Nitrospirota bacterium | reverse complement strand
CCCGCCTTCGCGGGAATGACACCTAAAAAAAGAACCAAATTGAGTCACTACCGGCCATCCAGCAGAGTTGACTTCTTGTGATAAGGGGCGTAATCTAAAAATAGGAAAAGGCTCTTTGAGATAAACGAACTGGAAGGCGATGCGAATCTTATCCTTGTTGGCCTTTGGGAACAGCAGATAAATGGGAGCCTTCCCTGATTCTGCCGAGTGCGAATCAGGTTAAAAAAGAGCACCCACTTAGATGAAAGAGCCTTAGGTACAACAAGGAAAAAGAGAAGGATCTCCTTCCACTGACACCGCCTCGAATGAGTCGTCGATACTTGACCTATCTGCTCATGGTTTGGAGGACAGAAGGCTGGATAACACGGGTAACCGAAATGGCCGTGAGATCCAGACCGGTTAGACTCTAAGCCAACGGTCAGATAGAAAGCTCAAAGTCGAGACGGTGCCACCTTTTAAAACGCCGAACTTTATGGAAATTGAGTTCGGCGTTTTTTATTTCCGAACAGATTATCGGTTTGGACCAGTACAGAACCGGTGTTTTAAAACCGATATCTTTCTAGGCGACGTGGCGGAGCGACGCTGCCGCCGAGACTTCAGAGTCGCTCAGAGGATTGTGACTTCGGTCCGGGCGCGCGGCGGTGCAGCGTCACGAGACCGATCGCGGCCACCGCCGCGAAGCCGGCACCGGCCAAGAACGTGGCCGAGGGTCCGATGGCGCTCCACAGCGCGCCGGCAATGATGCTTGCAAGCAGTAGCGCGCCGCCGCTGACGAGATTGAAAAGGCCAAACCCCGCGCCGCGCAGTTGCGCCGGCACCGTATCCGCAACCAGTTTCGACAACAGCCCCTGGGTCAAGGCCATATGCAGGCCCCACAGCGCCGCGCCTCCGAAGACCGCCAGCGCGCCAGCGGCGGCGGCCAGCACAACATCCGCGGCGATAAGCAACGCGAGCCCCATCAACAACAGAGCGAGCGGACGGAGGCGGTCGGCGGCGGCCCCAGCTGGATAGGCGGCCGCGGCATAGAACAGGTTCATCACGACCATGACCACCGGCACGGAGCCGAGTGCCAGACCGATGTCCTGCGCCCGCAGCACCAAAAAGGCCTCGCTGAAGCGGGCGAGCGTAAAGACGGCTCCCAGCAGCACGACCAGCCAGTAACGCAGCGGCAAGCGCTTGATGTCGGCGAGGGTCAGGGGCGCTTTGACTCGCGTGGACGCGCTCTCCGGCTCACGCACATAGATCAGGAGCAACGCCACCGCGATAAACGCCGGCACGACAGCGATCCACATGACCGCCCTGATTTCATCGGCAAGCCAGATCATGAAGGCCACCGCCAGCAGCGGGCCGAGTAGGGCGCCGACCGAATCGAGCGCCTGGCGCAGCCCGTAGGCGGCCCCTCGCAATGGCGCTGGCGTGATGTCGGCCACGAGCGCGTCGCGCGGGGCGCCGCGGATACCTTTGCCGAGACGATCGACGAAACGGGCCGTGAACACCCAGCCGATCGACGCGGCCAGCGGGAAAATCGGTTTGGTGAAGGCCGCGAGCCCATAGCCGAGGATCAGCAAGAATTTGCGTTTGCCGAGGTAATCGCTCAGTGTACCCGAGAACACTTTCAAAACGGCGGCCGTCGCCTCCGCGATCCCCTCGATCACGCCGACGGTGACCATGGACGCACCCAACGTGGTGACCATGAAGATCGGCAAGAGGCTGTGGATCATCTCGGAGGATGTGTCCATGAACAGCGAGCCGAATCCGAGCGCCCAGATGCCGGCCGGTAACGCGCGCCATGCGACCAGGGTTCGTTGGCCAGACGGCGAACTGTTCGAAGCGCGAACACTCATGCCATCGTTCCAAATGTCTTACGAAAGCGTGCCAGGACAAGGAGAACAGGGCAGTCCCGATCACAGCAAGGGTAGCGAATTAGAGCCATATCACCGAGAACCCCGCCCTGCGGTACAAAAGGTCTGGCCAAGGATTGTGGTCGATTTGATCTTCCCTTCCACAGCGGGACGGCGTTCAGAACGACGGTGACTCTTCTTCCTCCTTCTCCACTTCTTCTAAGGCTTCAATCTGAGTAAGACAGGGGACACAATAGCGCGCAAGCGGTTCCACCTTCAGTCGGCCCACCGGAATATCAGACCCGCAACGCTCGCAGATTCCATAGGTCCCGGCTTCCAGTCTGCGAAAAGCATCCGCGATCTCCTTGTAAGTCTTATACCGCATTTCCAAGAGTTTATAGCTGATCCCTGAGTTATGCTCAAACGCCGCCCAATCCCCATTATCCATCGCAGCATCGATCTTGCGTGTCATGCTGGGATCGAGTTCCCTCCCGAGTTGTTGCTCTATATCAACGATCACCTTTTTACGCATTTGGTGAAGTATCCGATACAATTCCTCTGGTCGCTGCGTGGTCATGCTTTTTTCCATACTTCTCCTCCCTCACTTCTGCTTGAACAGAGTTAGATCCCATTTGTCGGATACCACGTCATGCCGGAGAACATAAAGTTCCCCATCACTCCCCTCGATTTTGAAGTAGCGATGGTCGGGTGCAAGCCAGCGGTCGAGCACCTCCACGACCTCGATCCGATGGTCTTCCATAAAGAAAGCGGTCGGCGTTTCTTCTCCCCGGTAGTCCGCGTAGTGTTTTACTTGAATCTGCGCCTCTTTGGTCTCCTCTCCATGCGGACCCTCTCTCCAGAGGCTCGGACCCGGTGGCGACGATCATCTTTTCCCGATCGGCATAAGATAGAGAGGGTGCTCACGATCGCCCAGGCCGAGAATCGCCCTCACCCGATCGTCCTCAAAGGCGCCTCTTTGAACTCCCTAACCGATCTTCGCTGCAACAAGGCGCGCTCGACAGAGGTAGGACTCTCATATCGGGGTGCCAGCAGGGCGATTCTCTGAGGTAGATGTCTCCTTGCAGCTGATGAAGACGCCATCGCTTCTCTTTCTCATACTCATCTTAGGACGCGGACATCTCCGACTTTCTCACTTTTACTTTAGGACGCCTTGCCCGGTCGAATCAACACCCCAAAAGGGGCCTGGACCGTCCGGCCCGGATCATGATTGTATGTTAGATAGAAAACCGTCATTCTTTGGTCCGATCGTCCGATGGTCATCCAGTGGTGTCGAATCGAGAGCGCAAGGTGAGGAGGAGGCGATTTGCCGAGGAGGGGAGGGAGAGATGGAGAGACAGCTTGAGGGCTGGAATGTGTTGGCGACGGCGAAGGAGTGGCGTCAGCGCGAGCTGCGTGCGCTCTTAAAACCTTTTGGGGCCTTTCATTGGACCCGATTCTTGGGGGTGTTGGTCGGACAGGTCCCATCGCCCGAGGCGCTTTTTAAGGAGCTGCAACGAAAAGAAGCGGAGCATCCTGGCGCGCTCGACCCGCTGGCCCGGTTGGTTCCGATCGAGCGGACCTTTGATTTCACGATAGAGAATTTTCCGGAGCGCCTCAAGGAGGCGATCCTGCCGTACACTGAACGGATCGGAAGCGGTTCGTTCTATTTGCGCATCGAGCGCCGGGGCCATGCCGGCGAGATCAACAGCCATGAGCAGGAAGTCCGGTTAGGCGAGGTTCTGTATGAGACCCTGGTGGCGAGGGGCAAGAGCCCTCATGTCAATTTCAAAGATCCCGATCTGATTATTGTCGCCGAGATCCTTGATAACGTCTGCGGTGTGGGGGACGATCCACCGGGCATTGCGAACGGAGTTCCCCTTCGTTCGCGCGCCATGAGTCAAAGGCAAAGAGAAAGGCCCTTTCCAAACAGTTAGAAGAGACGGTCACGCGCCTTGAAGAGACAACATCAAGCGCGAAACAAGCCCTTGTCTCTGGAGAGCCTTCAGGACTGGTTGAATGCGCATCGCGCGTCGCAGGGTTCGTTTTCGCTCACGATGTGAGCAAAGGCGCTTCGCGCTTGATTCGTATTGCACACGCGATTCAAATTCTGAAGAAAGCTTCGTAGGATTTTCAATTCGGCCTCTGAAGATGCGTGGTGGAGCCGATTGTACGTCGAAGCGCCGTCCCGGAAAAAGGTAGGGGAAGGATGAGGCAGGGGCCGAGGAAATCGGATGACTGAAGACATTGTCTTGAGGGAATTCATGACCTCTTTGGACAGACGGAACATCCCGTATGAGGTCTGGATCGAGAGAAACGGGTTACCCTATCCTCTCTCGGAATTGGCTGAAGCGCTGGGGATTTCGGAAGAAATGATCGCAAAGGTGGTTCTTTTAAAGGTGAAGGATTCCTTCATGAAAGTGGTTCTTCCGGTCCACTGGTTGATCGATATGGAGAGAATGAAAGAGGCGCTCCGGACCCGTCAAGTCCGGCTGGCAACGACAGTGGAGTTGAAGAGTATTTTCCCGGGATGCGAGCCGGAGACGATTCCTCCCTTCGACAAGGGAGACGAATTTCCCACCTACATTGATCTCGCCCTTCTTGAAGAGGAGGAGATCGCCTTTGCCGTGGGAAATCGTCGGCAGATTGTAAAAATGAATACTCGTGATTTTGCAGGTCGCGTCTGTCCCTGTTTGGCCGATTTTCATCTCCGACCGCTTCGCATGGCAAGTGGGATTTGAACACGAAGAGGCTTGTGATATATTTTAAGAGTTGGCGACAGGCCGCGGTTCTCTTAGTTGAAAAATCGGCGCCTCTTTGCATCTCTAATTACGCCGCGGCTGCATCCCGTGGGAGAATCCCTTTTTCGATGAAGGTCTTCATCCTCGCGATATCTTCATCCAACTCCCTCTTGGGGTCGGCACCGAAGAGGGTGGCCACGATATGGCCGATCGCGCCGGCAGGCGGGTTGTATGACATGTGAATATCGACACGCGTGCTTCCGTCGGGGTTGGAATCGAAATGGATGATCCCGGCATGCTCCACGATCGATCCGGGCCTGGTCTTCCAAGCAAGGATCTTGTTCGGGACCCTCTGGGTGCGTACGGCATCCCATTCCACCGGGATACCGGCTGGACCCGCGACGACCCAATGGGATAGATCGTCTCCTTTTCTCTGGATTTGTCGAACGTTCCGCATGAATTTCGGAAGATTCTCAACGTTTTCCCAAAACGCGAAGACCTTCTCGACCGGCGCCGCGATGTTGATGGTCGTGTTGATGTCGACCGCGCGGTAGCCCGCGCCGATTCCGACCAGCCGTTTCATCGGCATGTTGGTCAGTGCGCGCGCCATCATGCCGATACCCACTGTACCGGCCGCGGCGCGAAAGAGCCCTCGGCGTTTCATTCCATAGTAGGATACCACTGCACCGACGGTTCCCACCACCAGCCGTGTCGTCGGGGACCAGTTTTCCTGCATGAAGTCAAACCGGGCTCCCTTTCGTCTCCTGCCGGGCGCGCCCTCCTCTTTTTCGATATTCAGCTTATTCTCTATTCCGGTCACCCCCCGTATCTTTGAAACGGTGGAGAGGAGTCGATCGACTTCATCCTTGAAAACAGGGCCGGTCAATGTCACACGGCCATCGTGCACACGGACCTCGATGGCATGCGGATAGGAAACCACGATCCCGATCTTGGACCTGACCCGGGCGGCCAATACTTCATCGGTGACCTTCTTGCGGACCAGCCGCGATCGGGTCCGCGCTATCAGGCCGACCATTCGATGTTGAAGATCTCGCGCTGTTGCGTCGATGGCGTCGCTCATTTTATTGATGAGGTGCACCCCTTTATCGCGCGCCATGGCACGGCGACGATGCCCCGCATCAGGATCAAACAGATAGGTGAGTCCAACTCCCAGGCCAAGCCCGCTCACAAAGTTCAGCCTTCTCTTCATTTCCAACCTCCGTCTGTCATGACTCCCCAATAACCATTTTTCCCGCACGACTCGGGGATTTCAGGCGACTTCTTTGAGAAGTTCCCGGAAACGGTTCCAGGGGGTGGCGGTCCAGGTCTCCGTGGTCGCATGTCCGAAGGATCGGATGATCATCGTCACCTTGGTTGCGGCCTCCTCGTTCGGAGCCTCAAAGAGATCGAGATAATCGTAGGGCCCCAAGAGGGCGTAGTTCTCCAACCATCGAACCTCTTTACATTCCTGCTTGATCTTATTGCTGACCTCTTTCTCCAACCGCTCGAGGTCTTTCGGGGACTTTACCGCTTCAGGGGAAAGTCGTGTGAGAAGAACATAAGTCGGCATGGTCTCTTCCTCCTCTTCTTCGATGAATCGGTTTATCTTCAATCGCTCTCATTCGCAAAACCAGATGGACCTTCAAGATCACATTTATTCTGAAGGAAAGGGAAGAAGAGGACAATCCCCCGAAAGGAGGGTATTGGAGATTTCATGCGGGGCAGCGGATCTCTGATTGTAATCAAGCGGTTGATTGAAGAGACCCCAAAAGGGGTATGGCGTTTCCCTACGCCATCGATCATAATAATTAGAGAAAATGAGATCCGGATACTTAGAGACAGTTGAACCGTGGCAACGGGAGGATCAATGTTGATCGAGAAGTTCTACCGAGAAGACGTGGTTGCTCTGAGGGAAGACTTAGAGGCGCTGGAACAGCTCCTTCAGTCCGCACGGCAGGGCGAATGGAAAGGGCTGCTAGAAGGAGACAGTGAGCTTCGAGAACGCTTGACGCGGTTTGATACACAGGCTGTGAAGGAGCTCAAGTGCGCCCGGAGAATTCTCGATGAATTCGGAAGGTCGCATTAGAGAGATGAACGGCCGGATTGATCTCCATACCCACAGCACCATCTCGGACGGGACCTACACCCCCGCAGAATTGGTTCGGTATGGCAAGAAAAAGGGCCTTCGGGCGATCGCCCTCACCGACCATGACCGTATCGACGGGATTGAGGAAGCGCAGATGGTCGGAGAGGAGGTCGGAGTTGAGGTGATCCCCGGTGTGGAGTTGAGCGCTGATTTTTCGAAGGGGGCGATGCATTTACTTGGTCTCTTCATCGATCGGACCTCTCCTTCCTTTCTCCGACGTTTGGCTGTTTTTCAAGCCGCACGCAGAGAGCGGAACCCAAAGATCGTCCAGAGACTCCAAGAGATGGGATTCAAGATCACCGAGGAGGAGGTGGCGGCCGCCGCGGGAGGGAGGCCGCCCGGACGTCCTCATTTCGCGCGTGTCTTGATGGAGAAGGGATATGTTCACTCGATTACAGAGGCCTTTGAAAGATATATCGGAGATGGCAAACCTGCCTATGTCAAGAAGCCTCAACCCTCTCCGGAAGTGTGCATCGCGCTGATCCACGAAGCGAACGGCATCGCTGTTTTAGCCCATCCGAATACGATCCATCTTACTGATCGAAAACTCAGCGCATTGTTCGAACGGCTGGTCAAAGCCGGTCTGGACGGGGTCGAAGTTTACTACAGCACCCACACCCCGGAAGAGACTGTTCGGTATGAACGGTTGGCCGATGAGTGGAACCTCCTAAAAACAGGCGGATCGGATTTTCACGGCGAGCACAAGCCGCAGATCGACCTCGGCGTCGGGAAAGGGAACCTTCGCGTTTCCTATGCTCTCCTCGATGCGCTTCGAGAGAGGAGGGAGAACAAAACCGCTTAGCATCTCCAAGGAGAAACCGCCATGCCTGACCTGCATGAAGAAATCCTGGGACCCTATCTGGAGTCTCTGTGGGGAGCGCCCGTCAAAATCGTCGGCTTGGCGCCGCTGGGCGAACCGATTCAGACCGGCGCCCTCAAGGGCTACGGCTACGGCGTTCCGATCGATGTCCACTACGAAGTCGCCGGCCGCCGTCACCGCGCCGTGCTGGAGACGATGAGCCCGGGCCCGTTTGGACATGAAGAGATGGCCGACCGCGCCCAGGCGCTGCTCCGGGAGCACGCCGCCTTCAACCGGCTCCCGCGCCACGTCCGCTCTCTCGACGTCGGCGGCCTTCAACGGGATGGCCGACTCCTTTCTCTGGGAAGGGTCGAAGAGCCCTTTCTCCTGATGGAGTACGCGGAGGGGCAGGGGTATTTCAAGGATCTGATCCGGCTGCGGGATGGGGGGGCGCTCACGGAAGAGGATCTGGCCCGGGCCGATGCGCTTTGCGATTACCTGGTAGAGATCCATCTCCTTCCCGGGCCCGATCCGGGCCTTTATGTTCGGCGCATTCGGGAGTTGGTCGGCCACGGAGAATGCATCATGGGTCTGATCGACAGCTATCCTCCCCGGCATGGGTTCATCACCTCCAAGCTGCTGGAAGAGATCGAGCAGCGCTGCGTCGCCTGGCGGTGGCGTCTGAAAGGGAGGACGCATCGGCTCCATCAGGTTCACGGCGATTTTCATCCCTGGAATATCCTCTTCCGATCGGGGAGCGATTTCACCGTGCTCGACCGCTCTCGGGGGGAGTGGGGGGATTCGGCGGACGATGTTTCCTGTCTCACGATGAACTACCTCTTCTTCTCCCTTCAGCGAAGCGGACAATTGGAGGGGGATTTTGAAGCACTCTTTCGCCGTTTTTGGAGGCGTTACTTGGAGAGAAGCGGAGACCGGGAACTCTTGGAGGTGGCCGCCCCCTTTTTTGCCTTCCGAGGTCTGGTGATGGCCAGCCCGCTCTGGTATCCGAACTTGGAAGAAGGGGTGCGCCGAAAGCTCTTTGCGTTCATGCAGGCGGTTCTGGATGCGCCGGCGTTCGACCCCGAGCGGGTCAACGATTACTGTGGAGCGTAAAATGCAACCGGGGTTTGCCGTCTGGATCACCGGCCTGCCGGCATCGGGGAAATCGACCCTGACCACGGCCTTGGTCCAGGCGCTTTCAATGCGAGGGATCCGTGCGGCGGTGCTGGAATCCGATGCCCTGCGGCGCATCTTGACCCCCCATCCTCGTTACGATGAGGAGGAGCGGGAGGTTTTCTACGGAGCGATGGCCTATATCGGCCGGCTCCTCGCCGAGCACGGCGTCCCGGTGATCTTTGATGCGACGGCCAACCGCCGCGCCTACCGCGATCGGGCGAGGAGAGAGATTCCCCGCTTCTTGGAGCTGTATGTCGATACCCCCTTAGCGATCTGCGTTGCCCGGGACCCCAAAGGGATTTACCGCAAGGCGCAGGAAGGAGCTGCCGCCACCGTCCCCGGCGTCCAGGCGGCCTATGAGCCGCCGCTTCATCCGGAGGTCGTGATCAAGGGAGATCGGGAAGCGCCGGAGATCGGAGCGGAAAGAATCGTCGCCATGCTGATTAAACGTAGATTCCTCCCAGCGAGGGCCGCATGAATAATATTTATATCCAACAGGCCGCGGGTCCGACCGTGGCGGAGAGGGAAATCGAGATCGTGGAGCGCAAGGGGCGGGGACACCCCGACACGATCTGCGACGCCGTCTTGGAGCGGATCTCGCAATCGCTCTCCCGCGCCTACCTCGATCGCTTCGGCACGCTTCTTCACTTCAACTGCGACAAGGGACTTCTTGTGGCGGGGCAGGTGGAGCGGCGCTTCGGTGGAGGACGGGTTCTGGAGCCGATGCGGCTGGTGATCGGCGATCGGGCGACTTCCGAATGGAGCGGGGAGACGATCGATGTCGCCGAGATTGCGATCTCGTCGGCGAAGGGATGGTTCCGGGAAAATCTTCCTCATGTCGATCCCGACCGCCATCTAGCGTATCAGGTCGAACTGAAGCCCGGTTCCGAAGCGCTGGCGAGTCTTTTTCAGCGAGGGGAGGGTCTGCTGCCGGCAAACGACACCTCCGCGGCGGTCGGATACACCCCCTTGAGCGAGACCGAACGGTTGGTCCTTGCCGCCGAGCGACACCTCAATTCCCCTCCCTTCAAAACCCGCTTTCCCGAAACAGGAGAAGATGTCAAGGTGATGGGGATTCGCAGAGGACGACGGCTCGATCTCACCGTGGCGGTCCCTCTCATCGACCGATATGTGGAAAGCGAGGCCGATTACTTCCGGCGCAAGGAGACAGTGCATGAGGCCTTGCTGGTCTACATGAAGAGCCAACTCGGTATGATCAAAGAGATTACCGTCAGTCTGAACACCCTCGACCGCCGAGGGGCCGGATTGGAGGGAATCTATCTCTCGGTCCTCGGCACCTCGGCGGAGGATGCCGACTCCGGAGAGGTGGGTCGGGGCAACCAGGTCAACGGTCTCATCTCCCTTCATCGACCGCGGGGCTCAGAGGCCGCTGCCGCAAAGAATCCGGTGAGCCATGTGGGGAAGATCTACAATGTCCTCAGCCACCTCTTGGCTCACGGGATCTATTCTCAGGTCTACGGATTGCGTGGGGTGGAGGTTTGGCTCTGCAGCCGGATCGGGGAGCCGATTGATCGGCCGCAGATCGTCTCGGTACA
>JAHFEM010000363.1 GCA_023248505.1 Nitrospirota bacterium | reverse complement strand
GTTCGACCTGCCGTCGGAGGCGGAGATGACCATCTCCTTTTTCGGCGAGCTGATCCATCCGGAGGACCAAGCGCGGGTGCGCGAGGCGGTCGAGCGCGCGCTCGATCCTGCCCGCGGGGGAAAATACAGCATTGAGTTTCGGACCGTGCCTTTTCAAGACGGCGCACATCACTGGATAGCGGCGCGCGGGCAGGCCTTTTTTGACGAAACGGGCCGGCCCATTCGATTCATCGGAACGGCCCTCGACATCACCGACCGCAAGCAGCGGGAAGAGGCGTTGAAGGAGAGAACGAGGGAGGCGCAGGAGGCGAGCCGATTGAAGTCGCAGATCCTCTCGAACGTCTCGCACGAGCTGCGGACGCCGCTCAACAGCATTATCGGCTACACGAACCTCCTGCTCGGCGAGACCTATGGCTCCATAGACGCCAAACAAAGATTCCCGCTCGAGAGGGTGCTCCGGAATTCCGACGAGCTGCTTAATTTGATCAGCAATCTTTTGGACTTCTCTAAGATCGAGTCGGGGAAACTGGCCGTGGAGCTGGAGTCGGTGCAGGTGGCCTCCCTCCTGCGAGAGGTGTTGGACGGATTAAAACTGCTGATCGAGGAGAAGTCGTTGGAGGTCCGCCTCGATCTGCCCGAGCATCTTCCCGCCATCGAATCCGATCCGAACAGGGTTCGGCAGGTCTTCTCCAATCTCCTTTCAAACGCGGTCAAGTTTACCGAGGAGGGGGAGATTCGAATGATGTTGAAGGACCGGCCTGAACGGGGAGGGGTCGAGGTCTGGGTGCAAGATACCGGCATCGGGATTTCGGCGGAGGAACTCCCGAAGATCTTCGACGCATTTCATCAGGTGGATGGAACGCTGACGCGGGAGTTCGGGGGAACCGGTTTGGGGTTGTCGATTGTAAAGGAGCTCGTCGATCTGTTGAAGGGGGAAATCCAGGTGACCAGCGAGTATGGAAGAGGATCGACCTTTACGCTCTATCTGCCTTACCGGTTCAGGGCCTGACGTCCGATCGGTTTATTCCATCTCTCGCGAGGGATTGGATTTTGAAGTTATTTTACGTCGCGAGCCCGTGATGACGATTGGATCGGCCGGCGGCCGGAAGGTTTTCCTGCTTGATGAAGGGATGGAAGTATGGAACAATATCGCCGGACAGTAAGCGCAGCACGCCTCTTTCAAGAGTGAGAACGAAATGCCTTGGACCCCGCCGGTTTTAAAAACCGAACGCCTCTATCTTTCCGGCCCCGATGATGCAGCCCAACCGGCTTTCGCTCCGGACGGCCGCGACGCCGTCGCGCAGGGGCTGCCCGGCCTTCCGAGCAATTGGAAGATCTATCTGAGAGAGGGCGATGAGCCGATCGGGACGATCGGCTTGATCGGATGGGATCGCGAGAGCCGCCTGGCGGAGGTTGGATTTATCCTGATGAACATTCATACCCGCCGCGGCTATATGACCGAGGCCTGCCGGGCCGTGATCGATTTCGCCTTTGAAGGGATGGGGCTGGAGATTGTGGAGGCCAAATCGCTCCCGAACAATGCCGCATCGATCCGCGTCCTCGAGAAAGTGGGGATGAAGCGGGAGGGGCGGCTTCAAGGACGGCTTTACTCGAAGGGGCCGCTCGTCGATCTGGATCTCTTTCGGATCACGCGGGAGGCGTGGTCAAACGGGAGAAATTCTCGATGACGTAATCGGGACGGATCGGGCTCCGATCGGCCATCGCAGCGGTGGTGCAGCCGGAGAGGACCAGGATCGTGGCGAGTCCGGCGCGCTGCCCGCCGAGGATGTCGGAGTCGAGCCGGTCGCCGATGATGACGCTCCGCCCGTTGGGGGGAAAGAGATCGAGCGCGATCTCGAAGATCCGTTTCTCCGGCTTTCCGACCACGACGGGGGAGACGCCGGTGGCGACCTCGATGGCGGCGACGATCGGCCCCGTGCCGGGCCAGAGACCGTCGGGCATTGGAAAGTTGGCGTCCCGGTTCGTCGCAATGAACGCCGCCCCCCGCTGAATCGCGAGCGACGCGATCTTCAACTCCTGATACGAAAAATGCTCATGTCCCCCGACCACGACGACGGCCGCCGCGGTCCCCTCCCTCCCCCTTAAGACGCGCCCCCCGACCGCTTCAATTTCAGGGCGAAGGCCGTCGCTTCCGACGACGAAGATCGGCCGGTCTGTTTTCCCCTCGTTTTCAAGGTAAAGGGCGGCGGCGCGCCCGGAGGTGAGAAACTCCGCCGGGTCGGCGGGGATGCCGAGGCGGATCAGCTTCCGCGCATAATCGTTCGCCGTGTGGCGGGGATCGTTCGTGATGAAGAGCCGGCGCTTTCCGGCCTCTTTCAGCGCGTTGAAGGTCTCGGGGGCGCAGGGAGTCGGCTGGTCGCCGAGATAGACGACGCCGTCCAGGTCGATCAGAAAATGGTCGAACCGGTCGAGAAGGCGTTTCATGTTTTCCGGGAGGGGAGAAAGTAGAAGTGATCGGTCGGGCCGTGCCCGTGGCCGATGGAGAGGCCGTGGCGGATCGCCTCGGTCACATACGTTTTGGCCTCTTGGATCGCCCCCTTCAATGCGCTCCCACGGGCGATTTGAGCGGCGATGGCGGCGGAGAAGGTGCAGCCGGTTCCGTGCGTGTTCTGCGATTCGATGAAATCGGTTCGAAAGAGGGTGACCTCGCTGCCGTCAAAGAGAAGATCGCATCCCCGCTCTTCCAAAAGATGTCCTCCCTTCACCAGGACGGCGCGACAGCCGAGCGGATGGATTTTGCGCGCCGCCTCTTCAGCGGCGGCGAGGGTTCGAATCTTGATTCCGGTGAGGAGTTCCGCCTCGTGGATGTTCGGGGTGACCAACGCCGCCAGCGGGAAGAGCTCGCTCTTCATCATCGCGATCGCCTCCGGTTTGAGGAGCGGATAACCGCTCTTGGAGACCATGACCGGATCGACGACCAGGCTCTGAACGCGCAGCTCTTTAAGGAGCTGCGCGACCCGCTTGACGATCCCCTTGGAAGAAAGCATTCCGGTTTTGACGGCGGAGATCGTGAAATCGTCGAAGACCGCCCGGATCTGCGCCTCGATCACTCGAAGGGGGAGATCGAACGCGGTGACGACCGTTTTCGTGTTCTGCGCGGTGATGGACGTCAGGACCGATAAGGCGAAGGCGCCGTTGGCTTGAATCGCCTTGATGTCGGCCTGGACGCCGGCCCCGCCGCCGGAGTCGGAACCGGCGATCGTCAGGACCTGCATAATCGGCGGGCGCGCTCTCGTTCCGGCTGGGTGGGCGGCGGTTTCTACACCGGCCATCGTTCCTCCTTCCAGGCCATCTCCCAAAACATCCACTCATAGCGGGAACTGAGGACGAAGTGGCTTTCCATCCGCAGCTTCTGGTCTCTGTCGACCCCCTTGGCCCAAAGATCGACCTTCTCGCACATCCATCGGGCCACCTCGGCGAACTCGGGAGAGGCGTAAAGGGCGAGCCAGTTTTTGTAGGGGTGCGTTTCGGGAGGGGCTCCCTTCTCCGTCAGATGCC
>JAHFEM010000023.1 GCA_023248505.1 Nitrospirota bacterium | reverse complement strand
GCGTACAACACGGTGATCATCCAGCCGATGAAGCGCTTCGTCCTCCTCTGCCGCCGGTTCGACGCCAACGTGATCGACGGCGCGGTCAACGGGATCGGGCGGGGGGTCTTCGGCGGGAGTTGGTATTCGAATCTCATCGAGAACTACATCGTCTACGGATTCATCAACATGATTGGCTACGCCAGTCATGTGGCGGCGCGGATCTTCCGGCGGCTGCAGACCGGCTCGGTCCACAACTATGCGATGATCATCATCGTCGGGATTTTCTTCCTGGTCAACGTCTACCTGTTGATCCGGGACCAGGTCGCGGCGCTGGTGATGGCCTTAAGATAAGGGAAGCGATCAGCAATCAGCTTTCAGCCGTCAGCCAAAAGACAAAGGTTTTAGTTCTTGGCTGATAGCGGACCGCTGATGGCTGACAGCTTGTTTAAACATATGATCGATCAAATCTTCTCAAACACTCAGATCGGGTTTCCGATTCTGACGCTGATTCTGCTTCTCCCGGCGCTGGGGGCGCTGATGATTTCGCTCCTGAAGGACGAGCGCCAGATGCGCCTGGCGGCGCTGATGACCACGTCGGCCGTCTTCGTCCTCTCTCTGCTGCTGCCCCTGCTCTTTGCGCGGGGAACGGCGAACATGCAGTTCGTCGAGGAGATGAACTGGATTAAGCCGCTCGGGGCCGCCTATCACGTGGGGGTCGACGGGATCAGCATCTTCCTCGTCACCCTGACGACCTTCCTGACGGTGCTGCTGGTTCTCTTCTCCTGGAAAGGGGTCGAATTCAATCTGAAGCAATACCTGATCTGCCTTCTGATTTTGGAGACGACCATCGTCGGCGTCTTCGCGGCGCTCGATCTCCTCCTCTTCTTCCTCTTCTGGGAGATCATGCTGATCCCGATGTACTTTCTGATCAAGGTCTGGGGGGGCGCCAACCGCGACTACGCCTCGCTGAAGTTCGTCCTCTACACCCTGCTCGGCAGCGTGTTGATGCTCGTCGGCTTCGTCATCCTCTATCTGAACTATCACGATTTTGCGACGGCGCAAAATCTGCCGCAGGCTTACTCGTTCAGCTTTTTGGATCTGTTGAATGCGCCGCTGTCGGAGCGCAAGCAGAACATCGTCTTCCTTCTCCTCTTCTTCGGCTTCGCCTTCAAGGTGCCGATGTTCCCCTTCCACACCTGGCTGCCCGACGCGCACGTCGAAGCGCCGACCGCCGGGAGCGTGTTGCTGGCGGGGGTCTTGCTGAAGATGGGGACCTACGGCTTCGTCCGCTTCTCGCTGCCGCTGCTGCCGGTCGCCTCGTCCAATTTCGTTCCGATGATGACGATCCTCTCCGTGGTCGGCATCGTCTACGGCGCGCTCCTCGCGCTGGCGCAGGACGACATCAAGAAGCTGATCGCTTACTCTTCCATCAGCCACTTGGGGTTCGTCGTCCTCGGCATCTTCGCGCTGAACCGGACCGGCATCCAGGGGGGGATGATTCAGATGTTGAACCACGGGATCTCGACGGCGGGGCTCTTTTTGGTCGTCGGATTTCTCTACGAGCGGCGCCATACCCGCTCGATCGCCGAATACGGCGGGCTCGGACGGCGTCTCCCGATCTTTGCGGCCTTCTACCTGATCATCTCCCTTTCTTCGATGGCCTTTCCGGGGACGAACGGCTTTGTCGGGGAGCTGTTGATCCTGCTCGGCGCCGCCAAGCTCGACTGGCGCCTGGCGGTCGCCGCCATCCTCGGCGTCCTGCTCGGCGCGGCCTATCTCCTCTGGCTCTATCAGCGGGTGATGATGGGAGAGATCACCAACCCGAAAAACGAGAAGATCCCCGACCTCGACCGGCGGGAGATCGGAATTTGCGTGGCGCTGGCGGTCATGATCTTTTGGGTCGGCCTTTTCCCGATGCCGTTCCTGAAGGTGATGGAAGGCTCGGTCGACTTCGTCGCCCGGCGGGTCGGCGGGACGATCGCAGCCGAACCGGCGGGGGCGCCGGCCCCGGCCGGACTGCACCGATTCGATACGTTGGAGGAAGCGCCCCCCCTCCCCTCCTTCATCTCCGCGCCCGAGGAAACCATTCTCTCCGTTTCTCCGGCCAAAACCCCGATCCCCGAAACGGAGGCGCCGAATGTCCGCTAGCCATCTTCTCTCCTTCATCCTCTTTATGCCGTTTCTCGGGGCGACCCTTCTCTTCTTCGTCTCCAATCAGCGGCGCGCGATCGTCCAGGGGATCGCCGTGACCTTCGCCGGCCTCTCGCTCGCCGGATCGATCTACGCAATGGCGGCCTACGACTTTACAAAGGGGGGCTTCCAGTTCCAGGAAAGTTATTCCTGGTCGAAGGAGCTCGGCATTTCCTTCTTCCTGGGGGTCGACGGGATCGGCGCGCCGATGGTGCTGGCGTCGGCGATGCTGATGTTCGCCGGCATCTTCGTCTCCTGGCACATCAAAGACCGTCTCAAGGAGTTCTACATCAACCTGCTGATCTTGGGCTCGGCGACGATCGGGGTCTACATGTCGCTCGACCTCTTCTTCCTCTTCTTCTTCTACGAGCTCTCGGTGATCCCGATGTACCTCTTCCTCACGATCTGGGGCCGGCACACCAAAGGGTACCTCGACATGAAGAAAGCGGGGGACCCGCTCAGCGATTCGGTCGCCCACTTCTTCAACTTCAACCGGTCGAGCAAAGAGTACGCCGCGATGAAGCTGACCCTCTACCTCTCGCTCGGCGCGGTGGTGGCGTTGATGGGATTGCTTCTGGTCTACGTCGATTCGGGGCTGCGCACCTTCAACATCCTTGAGATCGCCGAGAAGGGAAGTCTCCTGAAGGCGAAGGAGAGCCTCTACTTCTGGCTGATCTTCCTCGGCTTCGCGCCGATCGCCGCGATCTTTCCGTTCCACTCCTGGTCGCCGGTCGGTTATGCCGCCGCGCCCGCCGCCGCCAGCATGATGCACGCCGGGGTGCTGAAGAAGCTCGGGCACTTCACCATCATCCGGATCTGCTTCTTCCTCTTCCCCGCGGCGACGCAGCAGTGGATGCCGATCATCGCCGTCCTCTGCGTCATCAACATCTTCTACGGCGGCCTGGTGGCGTTTCTCCAGAAGGACACGAAGTTCGTCGTCGGTTATTCCTCGGTCGCGCACATGGGGTACATCTTCCTCGGCATGGCGTCGTTGAACCTGATCAGCCTGACCGGCGCGGTCTTCTTCCTCTTCGCCGATGCGATGGCGATGGGGCTTCTCTTCGCGCTCGCCGGCTACATTTACTATCAGACGAAGACGCTCGACATCCCCTCGATGCGGGGGCTCGTCACGAAGATGCCGTTTGTCGCCACCTGTTTCATCATCGGCTCCGCGGCGTCGTTCGGCATGCCGGGGGCGATGAACTTCATCGGAGAGTTGATGGTCTTCCTCGGCAGCTGGAAGATCTACCCGGTGCAGACGGTCCTGGCGGCGCTCGCGATTACCATTACCTGGGCCTACTATTTCCGGATGATCCGGGCGATGTTCTTCGGCGAG
Organism: Nitrospirota bacterium; assembly: GCA_023248505.1. Taxonomy (GTDB): domain Bacteria; phylum Nitrospirota; class Nitrospiria; order SBBL01; family Manganitrophaceae; genus Manganitrophus. Next base: position 6,795 of record JAHFEM010000023.1, on the reverse strand, counting down.
CCCGATCCGAAGATGGCCCATTTGGTCGACGCGCGGGGCTGGGTCGACCGCCTTCCGCTGGTGCTGCTCGCCTCGATGACGATCTTCTTCGGGATCTTTCCCGCCCCCTTTCTCAACGTGATTCAATCGGGGGTCGCCCCGATCATCGCCCGAATGGAAGCGCCGGCATCGATCCCGGCCCCCGCGATCGCCGCGGAACCGGCGTCGCTCCCGATCGACGCGATCCCCCCGGCCGCGGAGGCGGAGACGAAAACGGAGCCGGCCGACGCCGCCGCTTCAGGAGGAGACTAAATGCCGCCGTTGAATTGGGCCGATCTTCATCTGACGCTGATCGCCCCCGAGCTTTGGATGACGCTCCTCTCGTGCATCATCCTCTCGATCGATTTCATCTTCCCGAAATTCTCGAAGACGGCGCTCGCCTACCTCTCGATCGCCGGGATGGGGCTGATCACGCTGCAGCTGGTCGGCTTTGCGCTCGGCGGGGTGAGGGGAAGCCTCTTCAACAGCATGTTCGTCCTCGATTCGCTCGCGATCTTCTTTAAGATTTTCATTCTCGTCTCGACCTCCCTGGTGATCCTGGCGTCGATCGATTATCTCAAGAAGGTCCCCCTCTTCCGGGGAGAATACTATTACCTGATTCTCTTTGCCGCGCTCGGCATGATGTTCATGGCCTCGGCCAACGACTTCCTCTCCCTCTTCATCACCCTGGAATTTTCGACCTTCGGCTTCTACATCCTCGTCGCCTACCTGCGGGACGACATCAAATCGAACGAGGCGGCGATCAAGTTCTTCATTCTCGGCGTCCTGACGGCGGCCATGATCGCCTACGGCATCAGCCTGATCTACGGATCCACCGGGACGATCTACTTCCGCGAGATCGCCGCGCTGCCGACGAAGAACTCGGTCGGCCTGATCCTCGGCCTCCTCTTCGTCTTCGTCGGCCTGGGCTTCAAGGTCGGCGCCGTCCCCTTCCACACCTGGGTCCCCGACGTATACGAAGGGGCCCCGACGCCGGTGACGACCTTTCTGTCGATCACGCCGAAGGCCGCGGCGCTGGCGATCTTCCTGCGGGTCGTCTTCTCCACCTTCGGCGACATCCGCTCCGAATGGACCTGGTTCATCGCCGCCCTCTCGATCTTCTCGATGACCTACGGCAACATCACCGCGATCGCCCAGAAAAACATGAAGCGTCTTTTGGCCTACTCCGGGATCGCGCAGATCGGGAACATTCTCATCGGCATGGCCGCCGGGACGAAGATGGGGGGCGACGCGCTTCTCTTCTACATGCTCACTTATCTTTTCGCCAACGTCGGCGCCTTCGCCGTGGTGATCATCTTCTCGAACCTGACGAACAAAGACGACATCGAAGACCTGGCCGGCCTCAACCGCCGCTCCCCGCTCCTCGCCTTCGCGATGCTGCTCTTCCTTCTCTCGCTCGCCGGCGTCCCGCCGCTCGCCGGGTTCATCGGGAAAGTCTACATCTTCGCCGCCGCCGTCCATCAGAAGATGTTCTTCCTGGTGACGGTCGGCCTCATCAATGTGATCATCTCCTTCTACTACTATCTGATCGTGGTGAAGAAGATCTACACCCTCGAACCGAAAGAGACCACCCCTATTCATCTCTCGATGCCGATGAAGGTCGTGATCTATGCCGGGATTGCCGGTGTGATCCTCCTCGGCGTCTGGCCCCAGCCGTTTATTGAATTCTCCGTGGCTGCCACCAGCGTGTTTACGGGGTTGGCGGCGCGGTAGCGTCTTTATTTTCCTCCTGGTCTCCGGCCTCTTTTTCTGGTAAGCTTCTATTGTCCATACAAAGAGGAGCCATTCACCCATGGGGAAGAGCCAACTCATCGAGCGTTCTGATGAAATTTTAGGGGGCACTCCTGTTTTCGCCGGAACGCGCGTCCCGGTTCGAACCTTGATTGAATATTTAGAGGCGGGAGATCGCCTCGACGATTTCCTGGAGGACTTTCCGACCGTCACCCGCGACCAGGCCACCGCCGTTTTGGAAATGATGAAGCAGGCCCTCCTCAGGCAGGACGATGAGAGTGCTGCTTGATGAATGTCTTCCGAAACGGTTGAAGTCGGAGTTGCAAGAACACGCTGTCACAACCGTTCCGGAGGCAGGCTGGTCCGGCAAGAAGAACGGGGATTTGCTCCGCATGGCCGAAGGTCGATTCGATGTCTTCGTCACAGGAGATCAAAATCTGACCTACCAACAAAATCTGCGCGATACGAATATTGCCGTGTTGGTCTTGGCGGCAGGAAGCAATCGCTTTGGGACTCTCAAACCCCTCATGCCAAAAGTTCGTGAGGCACTTCGTACGATTCAGCCAAAGCAGGCCATCCGAATCGGCGCTTAGCGTCCGTTTACCTGATTCCGTATCGTCACGCTTATCCGAAAACATTTTCGCCGATGGTGATTCTCTCTCTCCCACGATCTGAGCGTGGTGAAGAAGACCTACCCCCTCGAACCAAAAGAGACCACCCCCATTCAACTCACGATGCCGATGAAGGTCGTGATCTATGTCGGAATCGCCGGCGTGATCCTCCTCGGCGTCTGGCCCCAACCGTTTATTGAATTCTCCGTGGCCGCCACCAGCGTGTTTACGGGGTTGGCGGCTCGGTAGGGAACCCCTCCTCTCGTCTCTCTTTAAGAAAACCCTTATCGATTGTTTCGGTCGAATTCTGTTTAATCTTTCGATGGCATTTGAAATATTTCTTAAAGAGGAGTACCATCTTTTTTCAGTGCAGCATAGAAACCACTCCTGGAACGGGATAATTCCTGCATCCGCAAGATCCAAATTTGGCCTCTCTCATTCCCGACTATCTTATCGCTGAGATGGCCCATTTGCTATTAAATGGACGAATCAAATGAGAACTTTCCTCACTTGGTCTGGATCATTAAGTCACGGCGTAGCTCTGGAGATGAAGGAGTTGCTGCGGTTAGTTTTTCCCAATATTGATGCATTCGTATCTTCTGAAGATATCCGAAAAGGTCGTCAATGGAGAGCGGCTGTCACCGACGCACTAGCAGAATCACAACGAGGGGTCATCTGTTTGACACCTGACAATTACAATCAACCCTGGGTTCTGTTTGAGGCGGGTGTCCTCACCAGAGCACTGGAGCGTCCGGTCGTGTATACCGTCCTAATTGACGATCTTGAACCAAACACACTTGAAGGAAGTCCACTATCCCAGTTTCAGCACACTCGGATCGAGCGGGCCGATTTGCGTCTCCTGTTAGGACATATAAATGAGGAACTGGAAGAAGATCGGAGGACAGACGCTGATCTGGATAACCTGTTCGATAAGCTTTGGCCTGACTTCGAGAAGGCCGTATCTAAACTCATTCGGGTATCCGGAAAAAGGATTATCAAGATTGCTGACTTAGCAAGAGAATCTCCGATCATTGCCGGGCGCATTTTCCGCAATGCTGTGATACAGGGTCCTGCGGTGCTCGCTATTCTCGAGGGAAATGCGTTCGAATCCTGCGGATTTGAGATTCCGGCCGGTCCAGATGCAATGCTATGGACACCCATGAATTCGAATGCAGCAATCGGTGCAATCGGATTGTCCCGATGTCGATTTGAGAATTGCACCTTCAGAAACATCGGTCTTACTGGCGGACCTGAAGTGCTGGCGACAATTCGAAGAGAAATCCGACCGGGGACAGGCAGTGGAAACACAACAGCCGTTCATTAATTTCTCCGTGTTCGCAACCAGCAAACGCGAGACCAGGGTCAGTCTTGCAATAATACATTTGTCGTAATGCAAGACCAGGTAACCCTATTAACTCCCTTCTGGGATGCCGGTAACTCCTAGATGAATGTGATCGATCAGTAGCACTGAATTGACCGATTCACCTGCTGTACTCGCTTCGGCTGAGCGATGGAAACAACAATCTGGCAACTGCGATTTGATGTCGCCTGGATCCACCTCCTTCGCTGGGCGGTCGACCCGATGGGACGGCGCAACCTCAATCCCGAATTGCATCTCTACCTTGCAGACCGGTACGCGCGGATGGCCCAACACTACGAGCGCGTCGGCAACCGCAAAAAGAGAACGCGTTTCGGAAAATTCCGAAATTCCGGGGACACCATACTTAATTTAAATTCCACTTTAGGTGCTCTGGAGTTCACTTGGATAAATATAAATCAGTGAAACCCTTCGCACTCGATGTTGCTCTCCTTTTTCTTTTCGGTCTCCTCGTCGTCGTTCTGCGATACACCGGGGGGAAAGGGTTCGGCGTGATCTCCGAAGAAGATGAAAAGCGGGTGGTTCATTGGGCAAGGCTCCTCGTGCTGATCGCCTTTGCCGCCGTCTTTCTGATCTTCTTCATTCTGAATAACGAATGATCGTCATACCCCGCGCAGCCCACACGTATCAATCCCCCTCCTTACATCATTAAATCGATCCGCTCTTCTCCTTCGATCATTTCGATGCCACTCCTCTTGACAAAGAAAGAAGAGTGTTTTAAGTTAACGCGACTTCGTTGTGCCGAGACGGGATCTCGTCGGTCGCCCGGTCCTTCCTGAACGGGATTCTAAATCAACGCGACAGATCGCTGCGATTGAACCGAACCGCACTTTCACTTGCGAGAGGCGCTTTCCAAGGATGGACTGTCTGCCGAATGCCGATCTTCCACCCGCGTTTGAGCAGGAAGCAACGCCCCTGAAAACCGGGGGGCGTCGATGAAGACCTTGCTCCGCGACGGGCACCGAACCGTCGAGCTCTGCCGGTGGCAAGACTGCAGCGCGTCGGATGCCGTCATGAACCTCGGCGGCCTCGACTTTGCCCTCCTCTTCCTCCAAAAATTCAAAGTGGACCCTTCGAGCATGGCCTTGTTGCGCCGGTTCACGGCGTACCAGTCCGACTTTATGAGTCTCTCCAAAATGAACGATCATCAGGTGCTTCAGCTCCTCGCGCACAAGATTTCCAATCAACAGATCAAAATCGTTCTGCACAAAACCCGTTCCTCCTTCAAGGGGGGATCGGGGCAGGCGGTCCTCGCCCCGCCGACGCCGCAGCCGCGCCCATCGGTCGCGCGGCCGGCGCCGTTAGAGCCGGTGGAACCGATCACCGCGCCGCCGCCGATCGAAGAAGCCGTCTTTGCGGCGGTCGATCCCGCGGCGCAGGCCGCGACCTTGAAGTCCGCCGCGCAGTCGGGCGCGCCGTTTTGCGAAGAGTGCGCGAAGGCGCGATCGGCCTAACCGACGGGAGAGCGATTTCGATGCTCGGATTATCGCCTGAAGAAAAAGTGCGCCACCTCTGGAAAACGGTCGAACCGGATCGGCACGAGCGGATCTTTGCGCTGCTCGATGCGGCGCGCCACGACAGCATCTTTCCGGCGGTGATGGGGGCCGATTGCCTGATCGCCTGCCTCTATCGCGAGGCCCCGGACGAGCTGGCCCGGGCCGCCCCCTACCTGGTGGAGATTCAACCGAAGAGCGCCTTCGCCGATTGGCTCTTCCGGCGATGGGGCGATCACTGGGGAATTCTTCTCGCCACGCGGGCGCGCCTCGATGACCTCTATCGTCACTTCCGCCGCTTCCTGATCGTTAAAGAGGCCGGCGGCCGAAGACTTTACTTCCGCTATTACGATCCGAGGGTGCTCCGGAGCTATCTTCCGACCTGCACTGCGGAAGAGCTTTCGACCGTCTTCGGCCCGGTCGAACGGTTCGTTCTCGAAGACGAGAACCCTTCCGGCCTGCTTCGCTTCTCTCTCGATCGCGGAGCGCTGAGAACGGAGAGAAGGCCGGTTCTCCAAGAGAGGTAGCCGCCGGAGAAGAAGATGCTGACGATCCGCAAAGAACAGATGGACGTTTTAAGCGCGTCGATGCGGCCGAGTTTGGTCGATCCGCTCGCCGCGCATCTGCGCCGCTTTTTTCCGGGGCAGTGCGAGATTCTCGGAGACGCCTCGCTTCGCAAAACCGTCGCGCTGGGGCTGGAGAACGCCGCCGGGTACGGGTTGCTCTCCGAACGGGAAGTTTTTCTTTACCTCAGCGTGATGTTCATGCTCGGGAGCTTCTTTGATGCCGACCTTCAGCTCCCCTGGGCCGGACCCATCCTCCATCGGAGCAATTTCCCCGATCCCTATACGAAAGTTCAGACGCTGTATGAAGCGGCGATGAACGATCTCGACCGGACGATCGGCGAGAACGAAGAGGAGCATCTCAAAGTTCTCCTGCGGGTGAGAAAGCTCACCCCCGATCGCGCCGCGGAGCAGGTTCGACCCGATTTCACGCCGGGAATGATCGGATTGTTCCGAGAGATTCATTCGAAAAAGGCCGAGCGGCTCGGCGACGACCTTCTCGAAAAACTGATCGCCGCCGGCTCCGAATCGGCCTTGCGTTATGGAATCGCCGGGGAGAGAGGGCGAGCGGTCTACCTGCTTCACATGTTGATCATCGGGAGCGGCTTCGACCGGGACCCGCAGTTTCCCTGGGCCGAAGCGATCCTCAACGATGCGGCGCTCTCCGGCGAGGAAGAGAGAACGGACCGCCTCTATCAGGCGGCGATGGACCATTTAAGCCGTTCATTGGAAATGGCCGAGGGATAAGGAAGCGACCGATGTGTCTTCCCCGAACACGAAATCGACCAGCCGCCCAACCGGTGGCGCCGCAAAGGGGCATCCCCAATCAGGCGCGGAATCAACCGGCGCCGGTGATCCCGCCCCGGCGAAATCTTCCCGTCGCCGCGCAGCAGATGAACGGCGCGCCGCCGCACCGGGCCCCCTGCCAACAACAGCAGCAGCGGTTCCGGGTCCGCGTTCGGTTCCACCAGAATCACGGA
>JAHFEM010000362.1 GCA_023248505.1 Nitrospirota bacterium | reverse complement strand
AGGAGGCGAACACGCTCACGAAGCGCTTCCGGAAAGGAAATTTCCCCGTTCATGGCGCGGTGGGTGATCAGGGCGACTTTATCGCCGACCCCGGCCTCTTTGGCGAGCTCATCGATGACTTCCACCTGGACGAGGGTGGAATCCATGTCCATCACAATCAACCGCTTGGCGCGGCGAAAGAGATTCTCTTCCTGAACGGCGATATCGACCCCGAACTCGGCATTGAGATGAAGGAGCTTCCGGGTCAGGAGGCGGGGATCGATCGGCTTCGTCGCCGAGAGGGTCATCTCGATGCACTCCAATTTTTTTCGCGCAAGGGTATTGATTTTTTGAATGTTCACCCGCTCTTCCGAGAGAAGCGCCGCCAATTTGGCGATCACGCGAAGGGTGACGGCCGGTCCGAGACAGGTGACCACGTAATTCCTCTGAACGGGAGCCTTCTTTAAGATCTCCGCGGGTCGCACGACTTTAAAGTCCATGGAGAGACCGAACTCGTGCGCCGCAAAAAGAAGGTCGCGGAGAAGATCTTTTTCTCCTTCCCCGGCAGGTTCGACTTCAATCAGGATCGAGAGGGATAAAATGGAGCGGGTGACCACCTGTTCAATATCGAGGAGCCGGACATCGGTTTCGGCCATAATATCGGTCAGCGCGGCGGTAATCCCGGGCTGATCGGGGCCGGTGACAGAGACAAGAATCGCTTTTTTCTTCGGCATGGTCGTCCTTCGCGTTTGAGACCTCAGTGTTATACAAGAAAGAAGGGTTGAAGGCAAGGATTTTTCCTCTTTGGGGGACCGGTCCGGCAAGGGAAAAGAGGGCCTGAGGTGGAACGGCGGAGAAGGGGAGAAGGCCGGTCGAATTCATCCTTCGATTGACACCACCGGGTTTCTATATTAGATTAAGAAGGTTTTATTTAGAAACAACGTATACATCGGGATAACGAATGGAAAAAAAAGCGCTGGCGGAGATTTACCACGAAGAGACAAAATACCATGAAGCGCGGATGGGGAAGTTTCAAAGGCCCCTCGATTGGGGAGCGCAACCCTCTCCCTACAAGGATTATCATAGCGAGAAAAAGATTGACCTCATTCCTTATCTCCCCTTTCAGAACAACCCCTTTACGGGAGAGCCGCTGCCGCCCGCGAAAGAACAGGGGGGATACCCATTCGGGATCGGGGAGATCTCGCGCCTTCTTTATTTTACGAACGGGGTCACCGGTATTCTGCAATACCCGACCGGTCAGACGCTGACCCTTCGGGCCGCACCGACCGCGGGGGGGCTTTATCCGACCGAAATCTATGTCGCCGTCCGGGGGTTGTCGGCCCTTGAGAGCGGCATTTATAATTTTCAGGTCAAGGACCATTCATTGGTCCTGGTATGGGAAGGGGACTTCTGGGGGGAGTTCGAACGTTATTGCATGCGGCACGAGGCGATCGCGAACGCGAACCTTCTGGTCATTATGACGGCGGTTTATCAGCGAAGCGCCTGGCGCTACCAGGAACGGGCCTATCGCCGCATCCTGCTGGATACCGGGCACATTCTTGGAAATCTCGTGGTGTATGCCCCTGAAGAGGGCTTCACCCCTTTTCCGATCGGCGGGTTCTTAGACACCTCTTTGAACCGTCTTCTCTTCCTCGATGAGGCGGAAGAAGGGGTCTTGGCCGTGGTGGCCCTGCCGCAGAGAGAGAAGGTCAACCCGGATGAGATTCGACCGACCTCTGCCGTCGCATCGCAGCGGATGCCGAAGGGAGAGGATGACTTAAAGATGCTCCAGCTGCAGCTTCACCGCGTCTCCTCGATTTTGCCGGGAGAGAAGAGCGATCTCTCACGCGTGCAACAGCCTCCCGATCTGAATATTCTGGAATCCAAATATCATCTTAAAGAAGCGAATGCGCTTCCGGATGTGCCGATCGAGTGGGGGGAGAGCGTCGGTCAAACGATCCTCCTCAGACGGTCCACGCGGGGTCTTTCCGGAGAGGGCTTTTTGAAGGAAGAATTGGCGTCGATTTTGGAATATGCCTATCTTCCCCTTAGCGCGGTGCCGATGCCGCTTTTTGATCCCTCGATCCTCGAAACCTACCTGGTGGTCCAAAAGGTCGTCGGTCTGAACGAGGGGGTCTACTACTATGTTCCTCAGAAGAGTGAGCTTCGGCTTCTGACGGCGGGGGATTTCCGCGAGCAGACCTGGCATTTCTGTTTGGGGCAAGATCTGGCGCGCGATGCGGCGGTGCTGGTGATCCATATCGCGCATCTGAAGCGGGCCGTCGAGAAGTATGGGGACCGGGCGTACCGCTATCTCCATCTGGATGCCGGGCAGATCGGGGAGCGGCTCAACCTGGCGGCGATTCGGCTCGGTCTGGGGGTAAGCGGGATCGGCGGTTTTTATGATGATGAGGTGAATGCCCTGCTGGGCCTCTCCCTCGACGAGATCGTCGTTTACATCACGACATTGGGACGATCGCGATCCTCATGATGGGAAGTCGTCCTTTTGGGACGTATTTTGAGGCGCGCGTGGAATCATTTTGGGAGATTCTAAAGATATCGGTTCAGGCCCGTCCCGGCCATCTTCTTACCCAACCGGGCCTCCGTCCCGCTGCGGTGTTGGTCCCTTTTTTTGAAAAAGAAGGCGCCCCTTTTCTTCTCCTGACGAGGCGAAGCGAGGGGGTCCAGCGCCATCAAGGGGAGATCGCCTTCCCGGGGGGATGTTGGGAGCGGACCGATTCGGATCTCTACCAGACGGCGCTCCGAGAGTGCCGGGAAGAAATCGGCCTCCATCCGGATGCGGTGACCCTGGTCGGCCGGCTCGATGATCATGAGACCGTGACCGGTTTTTCGGTCGCCCCTTTCGTCTCGACGATCCGTTATCCCTATCCATTCCGGCTCGATCGGGACGAGATTGCAGAATTAGTCGAGGTCCCGTTTTCCTTCTTGATGAATCCGGAAAACGGCCGCCGGCGGACTATTCCCTTTGGCGGAAGATCGCGAACGATTCGATCGTATCTCTATGAAGGAAATGAGATCTGGGGAGCCACGGCGGAAATGATTCATCGGTTGGTCTTGCGAATTCAGGAAGCTGTCGGCGACAGGGTGAGCGGGGAAGAGCGTGGATAAGACAAACACGGATGGGCGGAGACGGTGCGGCGCCGTCGCATTCTGTACGGCCTCTCTCTTTCTCATGATGATGGCGGGTTGTTTCGGACCGAAAGAACCTCCTCGCTATTTGGACGAGGGGGAGCGGCACTTGGTCCGCTTGGATCGGGTCGATCCGCCCGCCCCATATGATCACCCGGCGGAGATCGATCTTGAAACACTGCGGGCGGCGCTGGCGTCGGTCGTCGCTCGGCATGAAGTCTCCTTTCTCAACCGTCTCTTGACCCAGCAAAAAGAGGTCCGAGGGGCGGCCTTTACACCGGAAGAGGCGGTCTTGCTGGCCGATCGGATGAAGACCGCCTTTGCGAAAGCGGCGCCACAGGAGCAGGTCGCTTTTTTTCTGACCTCTCGTAAAAACAACATGACCACCCAGATCACTTC
>JAHFEM010000361.1 GCA_023248505.1 Nitrospirota bacterium | reverse complement strand
TTTATCTCCCACTGAATGAAAAGATGAATCAGAAAAAGATCGAATCGGTCCTGGATCTTTATCGGAAGGAACCGTTCATTCGACGGGCCGACGGCGCGCCGAACCTGGCCCATGTTCGAGGTTCGAATTTCTGTGATATCGCCGTTTTTGCGACCCCTTCGGGCCGGACGGCGATCTTGATGTCGGCGATCGATAACCTGGTGAAAGGGGCCGCGGGACAGGCCATTCAGAATATGAACGTCATGATGGGATGGGACGAACGGCTCGGTCTTCTCTCGCCGGGGCTCTTTCCATAAAATGCGCTTTTTAGCTTGGATAAAATGATGAAGCAGATTGATGGAGGAATCACTGCCGTCGAGGGTTTTGCGGCGGCCGGAATCTTCGCCGGTATTAAAAAGGTCGAGAAGCCCGATCTCGCGCTCATTTTCTCCGATACCGTCTGCACCGTGGCGGGTGTCTTCACCCAGAACCGATTCCCGGCGCCCCCCCTTCTGCTCAATCAGAAACATCTTCGAAAAAGAAAAGGCCAAGCGATTATTGCCAACAGCGGCAACGCCAATGCCTTTACCGGAAAGCAGGGCTACCGGGATGCCGAGGCGATGGCCGAGGCGGCGGCGCGCGCGTTGACGATCCCGATCGAGTCGGTTTATGTCGCATCGACGGGGGTGATCGGGGAGTTTCTGCCGATCGAAAAGATCACCGGCGCGGTTCCGCGATTGGCCTCACAGCGATCGCAAAGCGGCAGCCGCGCCGCGGCGGAGGCGATTATGACCACCGACACATTCCTGAAGGAGGTCGCCTTCGTCGGCCCGATGGGTCGGCAGGAGGTGAAAGTGGGGGGGATTGCCAAGGGATCGGGGATGATCCATCCGAACATGGCGACGATGCTCGCCTTCCTCTCGACGGATGCGGCGATTCAACCGCGTCTTCTTCAGGATGCGCTGAGGCAGGCGGTCGACCGTTCCTTCAATTGCATCACCGTCGACGGAGACACCAGCACCAACGACATGGTTCTCTGCTTCGCCAATGGGCGGCGCGGGAGGGAGATCCGCTCCAAGGGCCCGTCGTATCACCAGTTTTCGGCCCTTTTAGAGGCAGCCTGCCTTGCGCTCGCCAAAATGATCGTGTGGGACGGGGAAGGGGCGACGAAGAGGGTGGAGATCAACATCACCGGAGCTCAAAGTGATCGGGCGGCGCGGAGAATTGCGGAGTCGATCGCCCGCTCCAATCTGGTCAAGACCGCCTTTTTCGGGCAAGACGCCAACTGGGGAAGGATCGTCGCCGCGATCGGGAATGCGGGGGTGCCGGTTGATCCGGAGCGAATGGATCTCTCCTTTGGTCCGGTGCTCCTCGTTGGAAAAGGCGCGTACCAGGGAAAAGAGGCTGAATCGAAGGTGGCGGCCCTACTCAGACAGCGGGAGATCGATCTGCGGGTCCATCTCTATTCTGGAAGGGGGAAGGCCACCTTTTGGACCTCCGATCTCAGCCTCGACTATGTCAAGATCAACGCCGCGTACCGATCGTAAGGAGGGCGCCGCCTATTTTCCTATTGCAAATTCAGCTATAATTATGTTAATTTTTAAAATCTCGTCATTTGAAATTCCTGTGATCGAGACCGTGTAACACCTTCAACATTGAAGATTTCCCGCAGGGGGGAATCTTCGACCCGAAGAGAGAAAAAATCTATTTATATCGGCGCGTCTAATCCCACAACAAACCGTGGGAGTACAACGCGCCATGCGTGTTCAACACAAAATACACACGCTCCCGCTGGGGCTAGGTCCCCGACTGAGACGGCATGGCCGAAGGTCGGGTTGCCCTTTCGTTTTTAGAGTCATCGGCACGTTAAAGCGGAGCGGAGGCTGAGACCAAATAAGGAGGGAACCATGATCGAAATGAGAGAATTGCTTGAAGCGGGTGTCCATTTCGGACACCAAACAAATCGATGGAATCCGAAGATGGCCAAGTACATCTTCGGGGAACGAAACGACATCTATATTATCGATCTCCAGAAGACCGTTAAAAAGTTTGCGCATGCGCTCGATTTTGTCCGGGACCTCGTGGCGCATGGAGAGACGCTCCTCTTCGTCGGAACGAAACGCCAGGCGCAGGAAATTGTGGAGGCCGAGGCGAAACGTTGCGGCATGTTTTATGTGAATCATCGGTGGCTGGGGGGAATGCTCACCAATTTCTCCACCATCCGGAAGAGCATCGAAAAGTTAAAGAAGCTGGAAACGGCCCGTGAGGACGGAACCTATGAGCGGTTGCCGAAAAAAGAGGTCAGCCAGTTGGAGAAGGATCGAGAACACCTCGAGTGGAATCTAGGCGGAATCAAAGAGATGCGGAATCCGCCGGGCGCGATTTTTGTGATCGATACGATGAAGGAGCGGACCGCCGTGTTGGAAGCCAATCGGCTTGGAATCCCGGTGATTGCAATCGTCGATACCAATTGTGATCCCGATGAGATCGATTATGTCATCCCAGGCAATGATGATGCGATCCGGGCCATTCGTTTGATTACAAGCAAAATTGCCGATGCCGCCTTGGAAGGTCGGCGTATTCGAGAGAAGACCCAGACGGAACGGCCGGCTTCCACCTCCCCGCAGGAGGCGAAACCGGAACCGGTCATGGCGACCGCAGCCGAAGGACAGCAGGAAACGGCCGCTTCTTAAAGCAGAGCGGATTTTGCTGTAGGCTGTGAGCGCTTGTTTGTAAAGGCTCTTTAGAAAGGAAAAGGAATGTCGGCAGTCGACACGATTAAGGAGTTACGCGAGAAAACCGGAGCCGGGATTATGGATTGCAAAACGGCCCTGGCGCAGTCGCAGGGGGATCTCTCCAAGGCGATTGATTATCTTCGACAGAAAGGACTGGCGACCGCCGCCAAGAAAGCGGGGCGGGAGACGCGTGAAGGGATCATCGGCTCGTATATCCACTTCGGCGGGAAGATCGGTGTTTTGGCGGAGGTGAACTGCGAAACCGATTTTGTCGCGCGTAATCCCGAATTCCAGGAGTTGGTTCGAGACATCGCAATGCAAATTGCCGGTTCGACGCCGCCGCCCCAATATATTCGACGCGAGGATGTTCCCGCCGAGGCGATCGAGAAGGAGCGAAGTATCTTTATCGCCCAAGCCCGTGAGACAAAAAAACCGGAGGCGGTCATCTCCAAAATCGCCGAGGGGAAGCTCGAGAAGTTTTTTGAAGAGGTTTGTCTCTTGGAGCAGCCGTTCATCAAAGATCCGCAGGTGAAGATCAAGGATCTGGTGGCGCAGAAGATCGCCAAGATTGGGGAGAATATCCACGTTCGCCGATTTACGCGGTATCAACTCGGAGAGGGCGAGGCTTAACGCGCATGCCGAATGTGAAAGGGCCTTTTCAGCCCCGATGCGCAGGTTTTCGCTCTCAGAACAGGTCATGCCGATCGAACCGAATGGTGGATGTTTTCCATCCGGTTCGTCTCTTTCTTATTTCATCCTTTTAGCAGGATTGCCGCCCATGTCCGATGCCAAATATCAACGGATTCTTCTGAAGGTCA
>JAHFEM010000360.1 GCA_023248505.1 Nitrospirota bacterium | reverse complement strand
CAGGCGCTGGGGCAAGCGATCGCTCTCTACGAGAAGATGGAAGCGTGGGAGAAGGTCTACTTGCTCTCGCTCCAATGGATTGAACGCTCTCAGGGGAACAAAGAGCGGCAGATCGAGGGGATCGTGCGGGGGGCCGAAGCGAAATTAAAGCTGGGTGAAGAGAAATTGGCCGAGAAGATGCTCAGCGACCTTGTTCGGCTCTCGGCACAGGGGACGACGACGAAGAGGCCGGCCAAGCCGGAGACGCCGTCGTTCTATCTGGCGAAGGCCCATCTTCTGCTGGCCGATATCGAGATCAAACGATATGAAGAGATCAAGCTGGTGACGCCGTTGGAGAAGAATCTGCAGAAGAAAAAGACCCTCTTCGACCGGCTCCTTCGCGATTATGGCCACGCCGCCGATTATCCCTCGCCGGCGCTGGTTCTCGCGGCGACCCACCGGATGGGAGAGGTCTTCGAAGAGTTCAGCCAATCGCTCTTGCAGTCGGAGCGTCCGGGGAAGCTCTCCTCGGAGGAGCGGGAGGCGTATGACCACCTCTTGATGGAGCAGGCGCTCCCTTATCTTCAAAAGGCGGAGGAGGCCTACCGGCAAAACATCGACTGGGCGAAGAAGGCGGGGGTCGAGAATGAATGGGTCGAGAAGAGCCGGGAGCGCTTCGAGCGGATTCATCGACAGATCGAACTCTCCCAGAACAAAGGAGATCTCTTCCGATGAAACCGAATCCATTTCTAAAACGGGGCGCCCTCCCGCGCATCATCGGTCTGATTTTGATCTTCCTCTTCATTCAAGGAGGGTTTTTCAGCGCCGGCCGGTCTGCCGCTTCCGATAAAACCATCCTGCTCGACGAGTCTCAGATTAAAGGCGCCGGAGCGGGGGAAAAAGGCACCGGCGGAACGAGCGCGAACGAAGCCCTCCCCGCCCTCTCCACCGATCTTCCCTGGGAGGGACAGGAAGAAGAACAGGAAGACCCGGACATCGCCCGAGAGATCTTCCGGCAATTGGCCCAACCTGATCCGTCCTTCTTCATGGAGGAACAGCTCAAGGAAGACGAACCGACTAAAGGAGATTGAAATGGAAATTGTGGAAATGCTGATGGCGGTCGTGAAGGGAGGAGGGGTTTTCATTTATCTAATCCTCTTCATCCTGATTTTTGGGGTGGCGATCGTGGTCGAGCGGACCCTCTTCATCAGTCGCTCTAAGATCAACGGGACCGCCCTTTTAACGTCGATCCGCGAGGCGCTGAAAGCGGACAATCGAGAGCAGGCGCTTGCCGCTTGCAGCGTTTCGAACGCCCCCCTCAGTTTGGTTTTTGCCAGGGGACTCAACGAAGCGGTTTCGCCGATTCGCAAGGAGACGCTCCAGGGCGCGGTCGACGAGGCGCTCTGGAGGTGCTCCCGCAGATTGAAAAGAGGATCGATTACCTTCCGACCCTCGCCAATATCGCCAATCTCCTCGGATTGCTCGGGACGATCCTCGGCTTGATCAAATCATTCCAGGCGATCTCCGTGGCCGACCCCGCGCAGAAAGGGGCGCTGCTGGCGCAGGGAATCTCCACCGCCATGTATGCAACCGCCTTCGGGCTGATGGTCGCCATCCCGCTGATGTTTTTTTACACCATCCTTCAATCCCAGACCAACCAGCTGCTCGATCATCTGGAGGAGTTCAGTTTTAAATTCGTCAAGATCCTCTCGGAGAAAGGATAAGGCGTGCGCCGGGGGTTTTTTAAAAGAAAAAAAGCGGTGCGGGCGGAGGCGGCGTTTCTGTCGTTCAAACTCGGCTACATCAATTTGATGATCACCCTCGTGCCGGTCCTCTTAAGCATTGCGGTCTTCTCCCGGTTGGCGACGCTGGACCTCCACCTCCCCAAGCTGGGGAATGATTCTGAAGCGGTCACCCTCCAGAACACGAACACCCCTTCCGCCGCCCCGTTTTCCCTGTCCGTGGCGATCGAGGAGGAGGGGGTGGCGGTCTCAAGCGGCCCCACGCGGATCGCGCTCATCAAACATCGGGAAGGAAAACCCGACGCCGCCGCCTTATCGGCGCTGATGCAGAAATTAAAGAAGGAACACCCCGATGCAAAAGAGGTCGTGATCTTAAGCCGGCCGAAGACGCAGTATGCCGACCTGGTTTCGGTGATGGACGCCTGTCGATCGGCGAGGGCCGGCGGCGGGGAGCAGAGGGGCTTCCAATCCCTTTTCCCCGATGTTTCGTTGGGGGAGGTTTCCTGATGATTCGCCGAATGAAGCGAAAAAAGGTCGAGGTCCCTTATATCAATCTAATTTCGCTCATGGATATGTTTACCATCCTGGTGATCTTCCTTCTCTTTCAAGCCTCGAGCAACGATGAGGTCCTCTCCATCGCGAAGGGGGTCATTTTGCCGATCTCGACCGCTTCGCAACCGCCGAAGCGCTCCTTGACGGTGACGGTCACGTCGAACGAAATCTTGGTGGATGGGATCAAGGTAGCCGAGACCCCGGCGGTTCTCCAGGAGAAGGAGGTGGTCATCCCCGCCCTCAAGTCTCGGATTTCGGCAGAAGGGGGGAAGAAGGTCACCATTCTCGGCGACCGGACGATCTCCTTTGCCCTCTTGAAAAAGGTGATGGTGACCTGCACTGAATCGGGGATCGAGCAGATTTCGCTCGCGGTCCTGAGCCGGAATGATGATGCAAAATGAGTTGACCCTGCTCGATACCGATAAAACGTTCCGACGCATCCTCGCCGTCTCGCTCTCGTTCTATGTCCTCTTGGTGATGTTGATCCAGCTGAAGGGAGAATCGTTTCAGATGAAGGCGCCGGCCCCGACGGCGCCGCCGGAGGAGCCGCCCCGGGTGGCGCGCATCCTCGTTGAGCCGCAGAAGGCCCCTTCCGCCCCGGCCCCCCCGCCTGCCGTCGAAGCGTTGAAGGTGGAGCCTCCCAAAGCGGAAGCCCCCCGGATCGAAAAGCCGGCCCCCCCTCCTCCTGCGCCGAAGGGGTCACCGAAGATGGAGAAGGCGGCGGCGGCTCCGCCGCCGGCGGCCGCCCCTAAGACCCGGCCGCAAGAGCAGGTGAAAAACGTCGGTCTCCTCGGACTGTTGGGGGGAAGCAAAGGCTCGGGATCAACGTCCTCCGTCGGAAAGGGATTCTCCTCTTTAAAGGAAATCCCCCCGCCGTCGGCAGAGCAGAAGTCCGCTTCTTCCGGCGCCTCCTCCGCTTCTTCTTCCCTTCCGGCATTCGCACAGGAGGAGGTCGAAAAGGTCCGGCGGCGAACATTGACCGACCAGGAGACCCGGATGACCCAGACGCGCCGGGCGGTGGTTCAAGAGGATCTCTCCGAGACGAAGATCACGCAGGAGGGGGGGATCGGAGGTCCGCGGAATCAAGAGGCGATCTCCGGCATTGTCCATTTGAACCGGGAGAAGCTGCAGCTTCTTTACAACAAGCAGCTCCAAAGAAAGCCCGAGCTGCAGGGATTCCTGACAGTCGAGTTTGTCATCTCCTCCCAGGGGCAGGTCGTCGAATGCCGCATCGTGACCTCCTCGATCTCCGATCCCCTCTTT
>JAHFEM010000359.1 GCA_023248505.1 Nitrospirota bacterium | reverse complement strand
GCTTACATCGACGGGTACGGCAACCTCAAGACCACGCTCGAACGCGGCGCCCTCCCTTTTCCCACCGGCGCCTCCCTGAAGATCCGAATCGGACAGGCCGCACAAGAGGCGACCGCCGCCGGCGCCAGCTTCGATGTCCCGTTCGGGGAAATGGCCCTCGCCCCAGGCAGCAGCGGCTGGAGGGCGGCGAGCGGACAGGAGGTTCGTTGGATGGAGCTCTTCCTGCGCGGGGGAAGCGCTTGGGAGGCGTTCGGCCGCCCCCCCGTCGGCGCGTCGATTGAGATTGATTTTAAACCGTCTTGATCCCGTTAGAACGCAAAGCCCGCATTGATTCCCAACGCCGTCTGGTCGGGAATGCGAAGCTCGATCCCGACCTGGAAATTACCGCCCATCCTCGCCAGGACTCCCAAGAAGAGCCCAAAGGTATCATCCTCCGCGGCGCCTCCGTTAATGTCGAGACCGGACCAGACGATACCGCCATAGGGGACCAAGGCCGCCTGTCCGGCGCGAGGAGAATGGGAGCCGGCATCGAGATAGACGCCGAGCGCGGCGTCATATTCGCTCCAGCTGAAGCGATTGTCCCCATCCTCCGCCCGGATACGAACCGTCTGGAGCACCGACCCGATCTTCACGTTGGCGTCGGGGATCTGGGCCCAAGTAACTTTCAACCCCAGGCCAAAGGCGGGACCGGCATCGGTGTCCACATCCGGTCCGGGAATATTCTTGAGCTCAAATTGACCGAATCCGATCCGCATGTTGAGATCGACGCGGTCGGTCAATCCGACCTCTCCTTTGGCGAAGGCCTGCGTGCTCTCCGCCTCTCCCCCCGCGGCAAGGTCCCGGTCGAAAACAAAATTCAGTTCGGGTCCGATGACCGATTTGTTGGCGCCGACCGTCGCCCCCGGCACCCCGATCGGGGCCGCGAAGAGCGAGGTCGACATGATTGCAATGAAAACACCGACCGACAAGAACATGAGCTGGAATCGCTTCATCGTAATCCTCCCATTTCAAGATTGAATTTTCAGAACGAATAACAGGTAGAAAAAACTTAACACAATAAAATCACCCGATGCAAGATGAAGTTCCGCTCGGGGTTGCTTTGAAATCAGGCTCGCGGTATGCTGACGCCATCTGAAACGACCGATGCGCTGAGATGATCTCTCCGATCTTCAGACAATCGCTCCTCTTCTTTTTCCTGCTGATCTCCGTCGCCTGCCGGTCGGGATCGGATTATCATCGACTGCCGATCCCCGATCGGAAATTGAACCTTTTGGGATTGGACATGATCGCCACCCGGCATCTCGATGCCCACCCGGAAGACTTCGACAAATTCGCGACGATTCTCACCGAGGCCGACGATGCGCTGCAATCCGATGCGATGAAGACACATGCCGGGGTGATCTCTTGGATTCGACGGGCGATGAAGCGGGAGGGAATTTCCGAGTCGTCGCCGGTTTTTCTTTTTTTGCAGCGTGTCTACCTGAAAGGATGGGAAGGGGCCGTCCTGACGACGGTCGATGAGGGGGAGCGGGAATATCTCTACGATTTGATGGGGGCGGTGATGGGGGGGATGCATCGCTGCACCTGCGCGTCATCGCATCCGATGGCTCCCTGAGCCGATTCTCCAAAAAGAATGCCCTGACAGGTTCCCCGCCGCGCGAACTCCGCCTCAATGATCTCCAGGATTTCCCCTTTATGTTTCCCCCAGCGGGGGGCGAGGATATCCTCTCCGTCCAGCTCCCCCATCAATCGCTCGATGATCAGCCGCTCCGGCAGCCGCTCCAGGATATCGCAGACCAGTTGAATATAGTCGGGGAGGGTGAGGAGCGAGAGCTCACCGCGTCGAAACGCCTGAGCGAGCGGCGCCTGTCTCGGAATGTAAAGGTGGGTCAACTTGACGGCGTCGATCGGCATTCGGGCGATCCGCGCGGCCGTCTCCAGCATCATCGACCGGTCTTCTCCCGGCAGGCCGAGAATCAGATGGGTCGAGAGGTAGAGCTCTCTTCTCTTGATCCGTCCGACCGCATCGGCAAACTCGGCGAAGGTGTGGCCGCGGTTCACCCGGCGGAGGGTCTCGTCGTGGCTCGATTGAAGCCCCACCTCCAGAAAGAGCGCCGTTCTTTTTTGAAGACGGCTCAACAAATCGAGAACCGGCTCCGGGAGGCAGTCGGGACGGGTGGCGATCGCCAGCCCGACCACATCGGGATGAGAGAGGGCCTCATCGTAGAGGGCCGCCAGCCGATCGACCGGGGCGTCGGTATTGGAGAAGGCCTGAAAGTAAGCGATGAACTTCTCGCCGCCGAAACGCCGCTTTCGGTAGACGGCGATTCCTTCCGCCACCTGTTCGCGAACCGATTTGAGGGGACCGCCGCTGTTGGGGCTGAAGCTGGCGTTGCTGCAGAAGGTGCAGCCGCCGAAGGCGACCCGGCCGTCCCGGTTGGGACAATTGAAGCCGGCGTCGAGCGGCAGCTTGTAGACTTTCCAGGGGAATCGGCTCTTCAGCGCGTGGCTGTAGGCGTTGTAATAGCGTCGCATCGCGTCGTTCTTGTTCACTGTGTTATAGTAAAGGAGGATCGGGTCAAAGACAACAGAAAAGGATTTTTGAACGTTATTTCATGGGCCATCCAGTCGTAGAGGTCGATCACCTCACCAAAGCATTTAACGGATTCGTTGCGGTCAATGACCTCTCCTTTTCCATCGAAGAGGGGGAGATCCTCGGCCTGCTCGGACCCAACGGCGCCGGCAAAACAACCCTCATCCAGATGCTCCTCGGCCTCATCACGCCGACGGCGGGGGAGATCCGCATTCTGGGGCTCGATCTGAAGCGGCATCGGGAGGAGATTCTCTCGCAGGTGAATTTCTCATCGACTTACATTTCGATGCCGACCTCGCTGACGCTGCGCGAAAATCTGACGGTGTTTGCAAAGCTCTACGGCATCGGAAAACCGGAGCGGCGGATCGATGAACTCCTCGAGATTTTCGAGATCCGTCGGCTGAAGAACACCCTCACCCGCCATCTCTCATCGGGCCAGCTGACGCGGCTCTCGCTCGCCAAGGCGCTGCTGAATCGGCCGAAGGTCCTCTTTTTGGATGAGCCGACCGCCAGTCTGGATCCCGACATTGCCGACAAGACGCGAACCTTGCTGAAGTCGATTCGCGACCAAAGCCGCGTCACCCTTCTCTACACCTCGCACAACATGAAAGAGATGGAGGAAATCTCCGACCGGATCCTCTTCTTGCATCAAGGGCGAATCCTGGCGAGCGGAACCCCTCCCGAGATCCTTCAACTCTTCGCCGAGAAAAACCTCGAGGATGTGTTCCTTAAAGTCGCGCGGGGAAATCACGCCGGGCCGGAGATCCTGCCATGAAGCTCTATCGCGTAACGGCCCTCATCCAGCGGCATCTCTACCTCTACCAGAGGAGTCTTCCGCGGATGACGGAGGTCTTCTTCTGGCCGTTGATCGACCTTCTTCTCTGGGGATTCGTGACCCTCTACCTTCAGCGCTTTCAGGCAAACCTTCCGAAATTCGTCACCTTTTTTC
>JAHFEM010000358.1 GCA_023248505.1 Nitrospirota bacterium | reverse complement strand
CGACTTGCCGATTTCGCCGAGTTTGAGACGGATCACATAAAGGTGCATCCCTGAGTAACTATCCGGGTGTTGCCAGGGGGTGCGCATCGGCAACCCGCCCAGCAATTTGTCATATCTCCGGGCAAGAACATGCCGCCGGGCGACGAATGCATCGAGCCGCTCCATCTGGCTGAGGCCAAGCGCGGCCTGCAGATCGGTCATCCGATAGTTGAAGCCGAGGTCGATCTGTTGGTAGTACCAGGACCCGTCCGGCGGACGGGTCATCTCTGCCTCGTCGCGGGTGATGCCGTGGCTGCGCAGCCTCTGCATCCGTTTGGCCAGTTGCGCGTCCTGGGTGATCGCCATTCCCCCCTCGCCGGTGGTAATGGTCTTGACCGGGTGAAAACTGAAGACGGTGATGTCGCTGTAGCCGCCGTTGCCGATCGGCTCTCCCAGGTATTTTCCGCCGATGGCGTGCGAGGCGTCTTCGATAATTCTGAAACCGTATCGCCGGCTCAGCGCGTGAATACCGGCCATGTCGCATGGCTGGCCGCAGAGATGCACCGGGATCACCACTTTAGGAAGCCGGCCTTCCTGTTCGGCTTCGGCCAATTTCTTCGCCAGACGATCGACGCTCAGGTTGTAAGTGTCCGGATCGATATCGACGAAATCGACCTGAGCGCCGCAGTAGAGCGCGCAGTTGGCGCTGGCGACAAAAGTGATCGGGCTGGTCCAGACCCGGTCGCCCGGCGCCACCCCCAACGCCAGGCAGGCAATGTGCAGGGCGCTCGTCCCGCTGTTGACGGCGACGGCGTACCGCGTGCCGCAGTAACCGGCGACCGCTTTCTCGAAACGTTCCACGGCGGGTCCCTGCGTCAGGAAATCGGACTTCAACACATCGACTACCGATTGAATGTCCTCTTCGGAGATCGACTGTCGTCCATAGGAGATTGAAAGCGGGCTCACGCTCCCTCCGTTAAACGGCAAAGCTGGGATCGACATGCGATCGGATCAACGTCCGGATCTGCTCGACGGTCAACCACTCCGGATTTGTTCCACTCTGGTACCTGAAACCAGGTGGGCAGAGCTTCCCGTCAAACTTCCGCATGAAGTCATCAATATTCCACAACGGCACAGAAGGAAGAATGACAAAGTATTTATCGAACTCAATGGTGCTTAAGGCGTCGGTTTCCGTAATCATTTCCTCATGGAGCTTTTCTCCCGGTCTGATTCCCGTCATTCTTTTTTCGGCGCCGGGAGCAATCGCTTCCGCGACGTCCGTGATCCGATAGCTCGGTATTTTAGGAACAAAGATCTCTCCTCCCCACATATTTTGAAGGGCGTAGAGAACCAGTTTTACCCCCTCTTCGAGGACAATATTGAATCGGGTCATCCTGTCATCGGTGATTGGCAGGACACTTTCCTTCCGTTTTTCCAAAAAAAAGGGAATGACACTTCCCCGGCTCCCCATCACATTTCCATAACGGACGACTGAAAATTTAATATCGTGCTTTCCTTTGAAGTTATTTGCGGCAATGAACAGCTTGTCGGAACAAAGTTTCGTGGCGCCGTAAAGGTTGATCGGCGCAGCGGCCTTGTCCGTGCTGAGGGCGACGACCCGCTTAACCCCCTGGTCGATCGAGGTCTCTATCACGTTCTGTGCGCCAAACACGTTGGTTTTAATCGCTTCAAATGGGTTATATTCTGCAGCAGGAACGTGCTTGAGGGCGGCGGCATGAATGACGACATCAATGCCTTCCAACGATCTCGATAACCGCTCTTTATCGCGTACATCGCCAATAAAGAACCGGATCTGAGGATAACGGCTTGCCGGCCATTGCTGAGCCATCTCATATTGCTTTAGTTCATCGCGAGAGTAAATGACCAGACGTTCAATTTCCGGATATTTCAGTAAGATGGTCTCAACGAATTTCTTCGCAAATGAACCGGTCCCACCGGTAACAAGAATGGATTTCGCTTTTAGCATTTGAACATCCCAAGGTTAAATAATGTATGAGGGTTTTCAAGGGAGAAGACATATCGATTGAAAATAAAGAAGCCTCCCTCTCTGTTTCTTAAGCATCTATCCTGGATGATGCACCTGGTCATTTCCTCAGCCTGCCTTCAGCGCAAGATCACGCTTATCATTCGACTGCCGAGCCTTCATCCGTCCGCCGAATTCCATAAAAAATGCCAGGAGGACCGCGACAAAAGCTGCGGAGAAAACCGATAATATAACGATTTGGGACCGCTTCGGCTTTACCTTCCTCTCCGGCACCTTCGCCACATCCAGCACCTGCACGGTGGGGCTGTCCTTGGCCTCTTGAATCCGCGAGATTTCGTATTGCTGGGTCAATAAGGTGTCCAATGTCTCATGGACCTTCATGTCTCTTAAAAGCCTCGCGTATTGGAGCGCGAGGTCCGGCATCTTGGCAGTGGGGATAAAAAGTCCCTTGGATGCGCGGCGATCGCCCAGTTTCCCTTCTTCCAACTCCTGCATGCTTCCTCGCAATTCCTCTATCTGGGACTTTAAAATCTCGGCCTGCGGGTTATTCGGGGTAGCGTAGGAGAGAAAAGTCTGAAGCTCGACCTCTTTCGCCATCAGCTGGCCCTTTACCTTTCCGATGGTATCGATGATCGCCTTGGATTGATCATCGAGCTTGATTGCGCCGTTTCTTTCTTGAAACGCCTTGACCTCCTCCTCTATTTTTGCAAGCTCCACTTTTCCGTCGTTGAGCCTTTTTTCCAGGAAAACCCTCATTCGTCCGCCCGAGCTCATCACGACCCGTTTATTCACCCTATCCAATTCCTCGACAAACGCATTGGCGAGGAGGGCGGCCTGCTGAGGATCTTTGTCTTCGACCGTAATCGAGATAATATCTTCCTTCGACTTTGTGATGATAACCATCGCATTGAGAGCGGCTCTGGCATCTTCGATCGTTTGTGCTTTAAAAAAGGTCATCAAATCAAATCGACTGATGATTCCATCCCGGACCGTCTGGCTTTTTAAAATTCCCACCCACAGGTCAGCCGGAGATTTAAGTCCTAAGAACCCGCCTGCCAGACCGCCGATGCCGCCTGCAATTTGAGAGGGGCCCATTCCTGCCATTCCAACGGAGCTCTCCTGCTGCGGGGGTAGAATGCTGGTGGTGGCGGCATAAATTTTCGGAAGGAGGAGACTAATAATGATCGATGCGATCGCGGCTCCTCCGACGATGAACCCGATCAGCCATTTTCGCTTGACCAATGCATTCCAACAGTCAAGAAGGTTTACGGTGTCTTCGTTCATTGCTTCCTTTAGGTAAGGTGACGTCAAATTAAAGCATCCAATTCCGCCCGGCAGAGTTTATCCAGCCTTCTCCTTTAAAACACTTTGATGATGATTCCTGCGGTTGCCGCGATCTGAAAGAGGATCTGGGTAATATCCTTCGCCTCCTTCAACCACGAAACGCGTTCAATCCTCTCTGGAACAACAACTGTATCTCCGGGATTAAGAGTTGAAGACAAAAGTCCATTGTTAAAGAATCCTTTTTCGACTTTTTGTGAAACGGCGGACCCATCTATCTTAAGTACATAA
>JAHFEM010000357.1 GCA_023248505.1 Nitrospirota bacterium | reverse complement strand
AGTTCTCCTGAATCTGATCTTGAACGCGGTCGAAGCGATGCCCCGGGGAGGGGAGCTGCGCGTCACTGTTATGTCCGGCCGAGCCGCCGAAAAATCGGAATCAAAATCCGATTCCAAAATCATGGACGGAATCACGATGACGATCTCCGATACGGGGACGGGGATCCCGGAGGAGATGCTCCCCAAGATCTTCGACCCTTTCTTCAGCACGAAGCAGAACGGGACCGGTCTCGGCCTGGCGATCGTCCAGAACGCGGTCACGGCCCACGGCGGGTCGATTCAGGTCCGAAGCGAAATCAACCGGGGGACGACCTTTACCTTGACGCTTCCCCCGCGCAATCCGAATGCCTCTGAGGAGAAGTGCGAATGACCGCGTCCTCCCCTTCCAACGGCCTAGGAAATGGAGCGGCCACCCGTCCGATCCTGGTGGTCGATGATGATCCCGCCATGCGGTTCGCCCTCGCCGAGAGCCTTCGGCAGTCGGGCCATTCGGTCATGGTCGCGTCCTGCGCGGAGGAGGCCCTCGCCCAATGCCGCGATCAAACCGTCGGCCTGATGATGACCGATGTTCGGATGCCGGGCATGAACGGAATGGATCTCTTCCAGGAGGCCAAGCGGCTCAAACCCTCGCTTCCGATTATCCTGATGTCGGCATTCGGAACCATCGAGATTGCGGTCGAGGCGATGAAATCGGGAGCGTTCGATTACCTGGTGAAACCGTTCTCCCAAGAGGCCCTTGAGGCGGTCGTTCGAAAAGCGCTCTCTGCCCAGGAACTCCCGGCCGTCAAAGCGACGGTGAAGCCGGCGGAAATCTCCCCCGGACGGGCCTTGCTGACCCAAGACCCAGGGATGTTGAAGTTGCTGAAGACAGCCGAAGTGGTCGCCGCCAGCCAAACCTCCATCCTGATCGCAGGGGAAAGCGGAACGGGGAAGGAGTTGCTCGCCCGTTTCATCCACGAGCACAGCCCTCGCGCGCATCGGCCGTTCATTGCCATCAACTGCGCCGCGGTGCCCGAGACATTGCTCGAGAGCGAGCTCTTCGGATACGAGAAGGGCGCCTTCACCGGCGCGGCCGCAAGAAAACCGGGACGTTTCGAGCTGGCCCACACCGGAACACTGCTCCTGGATGAAGTCAGCGAAATGCACCTGTCGCTCCAGGCCAAACTGCTTCGCGTCCTTCAGGAGCGCGAGGTCGATCTGCTCGGCGGAAAGGGCCCGATCTCGCTCGATCTGCGGGTGATCGCCACGACCAACCGCCCGTTGTGGGAAGAGGTCAAAGCGGGGCGGTTTCGCGAGGACCTCTATTACCGCCTCAACGTCTTTCCGCTCCGGCTCCCGCCCCTTCGGCATCGCGTGGTCGATATTCCGATGCTCGCGGATCATTTTATCAAGAAGGGATCGGCCAAAAATCAGAAATCGATCCTCTCGATCTCGCCGGAGGCGCTCTCCATCGTGATGGGCCGCGAATGGCGGGGAAACGTCCGGGAGTTCGAGAATGTGATGGAGCGGGCGGTCCTCCTCGCCGATCGCGGAATGATCACCTCCGATCATCTTCTCTTCGAGGAATCGTTCGAGTCGAAGAGGGAGCGTCCCTCCCCGCGGGCGACCACCGTCTGGGAGGCGGAACGGGACCTGATTTTGGAAACGCTCGATCGGGTCGGCGGCAACCGGACGCATGCCGCTCGGCTCCTCGGGATCAGCATCCGGACCCTTCGCAATAAACTCAGGGAATACCGGACCGCCGGCGTGGCCGACCTTTCCCGATCGTCGGAAATGATGGAAACCAACCGGACACAAAAGATGCGGCCACCTCACCCGGCCGAACAAATAAGGGAGAAGCCATATGATCAAGGGCTTGTTTGATAAGACGATGGGTCTGCTGGCAGAGGCCCTCGACGTGCGGAGCGAACGCCATCGGGTCATCGCCGCGAATATTGCAAACCAGGATACCCCCGGCTACAAATCGATGGAGGTGAATTTCAAGGAGGCGCTTGGCTCCGCTTCGGGCGCCCTGACCCTCGCGCCGCAACGGACCGACCCGGCGCACCTTTCGCCGGCCGGGAACGCCGCCGCGCCGACGCATGCGACCGTCTCCCCGGGGCCGTCCCACCGGCTGGACGGGAACACGGTGAAGGCGGAGCAGGAGATGGCCAAGCTCGCCGAGAATACCTTGTTGTACACCGCCACCACGCAGATGATCACCTCGAAATTCAGAGCCATTCGAACCGCCATTAAAGAAGGGAGATAATCGATGGATATTGAACAGGCATTTTCCATTTCGGCTTCGGCGCTCGACGCCCAACGGGCGAGGTTGAATGTCATCTCCAGCAACCTCGCGAATGTGGAATCGACGCAGACCGCGGAGGGAGGCCCTTATCGGAGAAAAGACATCGTCTTCTCCGCGTCTCCCGTCGGAGGATCTTTCGAAGAAGCGCTTCAATCGAACATCGAGGGAAGCCAGCCGGGGGTATCGGTCACACAGGTGATTCAGGATGATCGCCCGTTTAAACGGGTCTACGAGCCGCAGCATCCAAACGCCGATTCGGACGGTTACGTTCTCTATCCGAATATCAATGCAATGGAAGAAATGGTCAACATGATCTCGGCGCTCCGCTCCTACGAAGCGAACGTCACCGCTTTGAATGCGACCAAGAGCATGGCAATGAAAGCGCTCGATATCGGAAGATAAAACACGGGAAGAGTAAAGCAGTAGGCGCCGGCGGAAAAGCTAAAATAAAAAGCTTTTCCCCCTCGCCCGTTACTTGGAGAAGAACATGGCCATACAACCGATCGGCCCGAATCAAATCAACCCGGCTCCAGCAACGGGCGGCGTTGAGAAAACAGACGCCTCTTTCGAGAAGACGCTCAAGGAGTCGATCCAGCAGGTCAATGATGCGCAACTGCAAGCCGATCAGGCGATCTCCGATCTGACGACCGGCAAGCAACAAGACCTTCATCAGACCATGATCGCCATTGAAAAGGCGAGCCTCTCATTTGAGCTGATGATGCAAGTCCGGAACAAGATCCTCTCGGCCTACGAGGAAATCTCACGGATGCAGATTTAATTTTAGGGAGAGCCTCTCTCTCCCCTGATTTGGGCGCCCCCCTCGGAGCGCCCCAACCGAGGTAAACGATGGCAGATCTTTTTCAACAGATCAATCAACAGATGACGACAGTCTCCTTTGCTAAAAAGCTGGTCCTCCTCGTGATCCTCGCAGGGACCTTTGCCGGGGGAATGGTCCTCTGGCTTTGGACCCAAAAACCCGAGTTTCAAATCCTCTACTCCAATCTCTCTTCAGACGATGCCGCCGCCGTGCTCGGCAAGCTCAAGGAGGGGCACATTCCTTATGAGCTCTCGGCCGACAGCACCGCCGTCTCGGTTCCGGCAGAGCGGGTCCATGAGCTTCGACTCCAGCTGGCGGGCCAGGGGCTCCCGCAAGGAGGAGGGGTCGGATTTGAAATCTTCGATCGGAACACATTCGGAACAACCGAATTTGTCCAGAAGCTAAACTACCGAAGGGCGCTCCAGGGGGAATTGAGCCGGACCATCGGTCAGCTTGCCGAAGT
>JAHFEM010000356.1 GCA_023248505.1 Nitrospirota bacterium | reverse complement strand
TCAAATTGCCCGGCACTGGGGGTGTGAAGTCTACGTTGCAACGCGGGGCGAGCAACACCGCCGATTGGCGCGGGAGCTAGGGGCCGTTTGGGTCTGCGAAGCAGCCGAGGCCCCTCCCGTCAAACTCGATGCGGCGATTCTCTTCGCCCCGGCCGGGGAGCTGGTCCCCGCGGCGCTGCGCGCGATCGGCAAAGGGGGAACGGTCGCCGTGGCGGGAATCTACATGACCGACATCCCCACGCTCAATTATGAAAAGGATCTCTTCCACGAGAAAAATTTGCGGAGCGTCACGGCCAACACCCGCCGGGACGGAGAGGAACTCCTCCGATTGGCTTCGGAAATTCCGATTCGGACGCATACGGAGCTGTTCGATTTGGAGGAGGCCAACGAGGCGCTCTCCCGCTTAAAGCACGACGGCATTCAGGGGGCGGGGGTGCTTCGGATCAGGAAGTGAGTTGAAAAAGAAGCGATCCGCTTTCAGCTAAGGATAGAGCCTAATTTTTTAAGCTGAGCGCTGGCGGCTGACAGCTTATTTTTCCGATCAATCGGCGTTAAGATCCCTCGCGCAGCGGATGCCGACGCTGCTCTCGCCCCGCTCGGGATGGGCCCCGCCGAAACGTTTGGAGGCGCGCAGATCATGCGGCGAGCTGTTGTAGGATCCGCCGCGGTAGACGAGGACCTTGTTGATATCGGGCTCAGCCGGTCCCTTTGGATTCTTAAAGGGAGAGGTCTTATAGTAGAACTGATCGTACCAATCGGAGACCCACTCCGAGACGTTTCCTGCCATGTCGTAGAGACCGTAAGGACTCCGTCCCTGCTCGAAACTGCCGACCGGCGCGCTGTACTTGAAACCATCTTCCTCTCCTCGGCCGTTCGCCAGCTTTGGATTGTAGTTATCCCCCCAGGGGTAGGACCCGCCGTTCTCTCCCCGCGCGGCCTTCTCCCATTCCGCTTCGGTCGGAAGACGTTTGCTCGCCCATTTGCAATAGGCAAAGGCATCGATCCAGGTCACCCCGACCACCGGCTGCTTGTCTCCTTTTAACAGGTTCACGTCATCTTCAAAAACAGGGATGGTCGGGATCGGGCGCTTCAACATCTTGGCAAAGCGCTGATAGTCGGCGTTGGTCACCTCATATTTGTCCATGTAATACGCATCGAGATAGATGACCCGCTGGGGCTGCTCGTCGAAATCTCCCTCGGGCCCTCCCCCCATCGTAAAGGCGCCGGCGGGGATCAAGACCATCTCTCTTCCGTCTCCGCCGACAAGCGTCTTATAGGCGCTGTAGTCGACAGCCTTCATATCGGGCACCACCGTTTTTTCCGTCTTGATCTGCCGGGCCGTCTCTGCAACCTTCTTCGACTTTCCCGATTCGATAATCAGCGCGACCATCGTTAGAATGGTCAAGAGCGCCATGACCACGGTCAGGGTGAGGAGGACGGCACGGTTCATTCAAACTCCTTCGATTTAATTTTTCAAGACGGGCCAGCGGGTTAAAGTTGTTTCAATATAGCGAATTCACCCTGCCATTGCAAGTCCAAACCGGGCTGAGGACGGCCCTCATTCGGAATTAAACGCAAGCGCCTGCGCGTGGGCTCCCGGCATTTCAATCGTTCCAGCGCCCCTCTCATCAGGCGTATGAACGACCGATGACCCTCTCATCGCGCCGTTGCAATTTTAATGGCGCATCGATATAATCGCCCCCATGAACCTCTTCGATCGGCGGAACTTTCTTCGCTATGCCAGTCTCGGCCTCTTCGCCACCCTCTTCACAGGGAAGAAGGTTGAAGCGGCGACCTTTTTGATGAAGCGGTTTTTGGCCCTCCCCCCGAAAGAGATTCCTTTCATCACCCCCAACGAACACTTTTACATCGTCAATTACGGCAAGCAACCCCAGATCCATACGGACAACTGGGCGATTGAGATCACCGGCAAGGTGGAGCGGCCGCTTCGATTGACCTATGAAGAGATCCTCGCCCGTCCCGCCGTTGAGAAAGTGGTCACCCTGGAGTGCATCGACAACGAGGTCGCCGGAGAATTGATCAGCAACGCCCTCTGGAAAGGGGTCGCATTGAAAAGCCTGATCGAGGAGGCCAAGCCCCTTCTCGGGGTCCAGGACGTGGCGATGTACGGCGCCGACGCCTACTCCGACGGCATCACGCTGGAGCGTGCGATGCATTATGATGTCTTCCTCGCCTATCAAATGAACGGGGTCGCGCTGCCGAAGGAGCATGGCTATCCCCTTCGCGCCGTCGTACCGGGGTTATTCGGAATTAAAAATGTGAAGTGGTTGACGCGGATCGAGCTGCTCGATGAGGATTACAAAGGGTATTGGCAGCAGAAGGGCTGGACCGATGAAGCGACGATCAAGGTGACCTCCCGGATCGACGCCCCCGGCGCATACAATACGATCAAATCGGGATATACCTTTCGAGGGATCGCCTTCACGGGCGGATACGGCATCCGCGCCGTCGAGCTTTCGTTCGACGGCGGAAAGAGCTGGGTGACGGCGGCGATCGAACCCCCTCCCTCGATGTACTCCTGGGTCTTCTGGAAATATGAATGGAAAGACCCCCAACCGGGAACCTATCAGGTCTTCTCCAAAGCCACCGACAAGCTCAGCCGCACCCAGACCGCCTTTGTCTCCCGCGCCTTTCCGGATGGAACGTCCGGCCTGCACTCCGTCGTCACCTTCGTGGAATAAATAAACCCGCCGGCATTACGGATCGGGCTTCGGTTTCTTCCACCGGCTTCCCCTTCCAATCAGCAAATACAACGCTCCCATCGCGAGGAGAACGGCGATGAAAATGCCGGTCAGACTTTTCTCGGCGAGCGGAAGCCAGGCGAGCACCGCCGCCGTCGCGCTGTAGCCGATCATCAAAATCACGCCGGACCAGATCAAGCAGTTGATCAGCTCGATCCCGATGAACGTCGGCCAGGGCATGCCGGAGAGCCCCATTGCGACCGCCCCGACGATCCTCATTCCATAGAGGTATTGCATGATGAAGATGCTCAGCTTCGGATATTTCCGAATGAGCGGAAGCGCCCGCTCGATTTTCGGTTTCCAGCGGGGGATCATGGAAAAAAGATCTCTCCCCTTTAAATATCGCCCCAGACTGTAATAAACCACATGCCCCACATACGCCCCGAGGGCGCCGACCAGCCAGGCGCCGGAGGGAGAGAGGATCTGCTGATGGGCCAATCCCCCCGCCATCAACATCACCCCTTCCCCTTCGAAAAAGGTTCCGAGCAGAACAGCCCAGAGTCCGTACTCTCTCAGCAGATCGGTCAAAGACATCTTCGCGCGCTCGCTTCTCTCCGATGATGATGTTGCAGCGATATTCTTGAACAAAACTCTCCCTCGCCGTGGAATAGACAGCGCGCCATTCGCCGAAGCGCGGATGGAAAGCGGCAAGGGCCATCGGGACAACCCGATCTTCCTACTCCGCCGGCTTGATGTGGAGTTCTTTCAATTGACGCGAGTCGACCTCGGAAGGGGCGTTCGTCATCAGGCAGATTCCCTTCTGGGTCTTCGGGAAGGCGATCACATCCCGGATCGAATCGACGCCGGCCAGGATGGCCGTCA
>JAHFEM010000355.1 GCA_023248505.1 Nitrospirota bacterium | reverse complement strand
CATTGGAGTTGAGCCAGAACTTCGTGGCAGTGCGAATGAACATCTTCGAAGAGTCCATGAGGTGTAGATTTCTGACGGCATTCTTCACTTTTTGCGCCACCATGTTTTTGTCGGAGAGGGTCAGCCCGATCAGAATTTCCATGGCGCGCGTGGTAGTTGCAGCGATCACGGCGGTAGCCTCATGGGTCGTCCATCTTTCGGTCTTTCGATCGAAGGAGGTGACCTTCAGATTCTTGCCCGGTCCCTGCTCAAGACGGGAGACCACGGTATCGAATCTCACCGCGCCGAGACTCGCCAGCGATTCCCGGCGTCCGTCGGGCATCCGGACGGGGGCGTTGTAGAAACGATCGGTCAGCTCGTTGATTCCACCCTTGATCAGTTTTTGCTCCACCTCCCATTGGTTGACGAGGATCCGAAGCATCTCCAGGAAATTGATTTCATAAAGCGGGCCGAACCCTCCCGACCCCATCCCCAACGCCCCGAACGCGTTGAGGTCCTCGGTCGTCCATTGCGGTATTCCTTCGACGAGCGCTTCGAAGAATGTCTTGTTCGCATATCGATCGATATATCGCTGCCACACCGCCTGAACCCTTTTCCAATCCTTCTTTTGCCAGGGTTTCCAGATTTCATCCATCATCGGATTGACGAATTGGTGGAAATCGGCCGATATTTTTTGAAAAGGGCCGGGCGGGTTCTGGCCGGGAGTCCATGGATAAGGGGTATTCTCATAATACAAGGTCGTCGGCACCGACCCGGGATCGGGGAAATCGATGGTTTCCATCCGGAACAGGTCGGCATAGTGCCAGAAGACTTTGTTAGAAACAGGGACCCGCATCGCCCCCATTTCCGCAATGACGTTCGTCGGAGCGCCGTGGTTCGTAAAGTATTTCGACCAGTTCCTGCCGCCGATGCGGTCGGTCGCCTCGTAGACGGCGGGGACGACTCCCGCTTTCAGCAGTTCGTAAGCCGCCGCCATTCCTGCCGCCCCCGCTCCGATGATCGCCACCGAGCCGGGAGGGGGCGGGCCGTCGGGAAAAGAGAAGATCGGCGCTTCACCCAATATTTGTGTGTAATCGTAGAGGGAGTCTACATAGGGCCAGGCGACGAAATCGTCGGAAACGTTTCTCAGCCTGGCATGGGTTTTCCTGGGGATGTTCGGAATGATCGGCATTGGAATCTCCTCTCTTTAATTTGAAGAACCCCGGTAAGCGGGAGAGAATGCGGCGCGCCCGCGTGTTCAATCGATCTGCGCGCTTGGCGTCGCGTTCCGTCCATATTGACAGCGGACGGCCAGGGCGGCCTGGTAGCCGGACGGAAGATTGGTCCATTTCCGGAGCATCCAGCGGGAGCGTTCGCCCTGAACGTTTATTTCAATAGGTTTGGAAGGGTCTTCCCATGCCGCTGAGGTATCGAGCTGATGGAGGGGCAGAGAGAGTCCCGTTCCGACCCCCTTTGCGGCGGCCTCCTTTAAGGTCCAGAAGGTGAAAAACGCCCCGGGCCTTTCCTCGAATGAAAGCCCGCGGAGGATCGTCCTTTCCCGCTCGGAGAAAAAGCTCCGGACGGTCGGTTCGAAATCAAACTCCGTGCGGACCTTTTCGACATCGATTCCGATTTCTCGGCCCCGCGCCACGGCATACACCGCGAGCCGACCGGAGCGGGAAGCGCTGAAGCGGACCCGGTTTCCTTCCGTCTCCGGGGTGAGCGCCGGTTTTCCAAAAGGACCCGGACGGAATCGGAGGCGGACCGGCGGGAGACCGACATAATGGCCGAGGATGTTTCTCAACAACCCGCGCGCGGCGATGAACCGCGCGGCGTTGTCACGAGAATGGAACCGCTCGCTCCGTGTCCGCTCGTCCTCGGAAAGGAGCCGGCCCAACGCGTCGATGGACGATGGAGAAGCCGACAGGTCGGCCGACCAAAGGTCTACTTCGGTATCGTCCAGGTGAAGCGTTGCCACCCGGCGACACCCTGAAAGCGCGGAGAGCTTTTCAGGCGGCGGTGCCGTCCACCGGTTCTCGTTGAGTAGATCGGCGCGGAGGGTCAATGGGTCTCCGCGCGCCAGCAGTGGTAGAGGTCGAGACGTTCTTCGAGCCGGTAGGGGCCTTCGAAAGAGAGTCCCGCCCGCCGAAGCCGCGCGTCCATTTCGGCCCGGGCCGGGGTCCAGGCAATCACCTGATCGGCTTCCGCGTCGGTATAGATCGACAGGAGTCGCCGCTCCTGACATGCTTCCTCGGACCATATGGTGAAGAATAGAAAACCCCGGTCGTCAAGAAGATGCTCCAGCCGTTCGAGCGAGGCTTGC
This sequence comes from Nitrospirota bacterium, assembly GCA_023248505.1. Lineage (GTDB taxonomy): Bacteria > Nitrospirota > Nitrospiria > SBBL01 > Manganitrophaceae > Manganitrophus. Next base: position 1,290 of record JAHFEM010000355.1, on the reverse strand, counting down.
AAAACGTCTGCATAGGGAGACTCCTTGCTTCGCTGTACGCCGAAGTGGCAGAGGGTCCCCAGCATGCAGGTGATCAGGTCGAAGCGGGAGTCGAAGCGGAGATCGGCGTCGCAAAAATCCCCCAGCTCGATCCGGATGCGATCGGTGGCGCCGACCTCCTGCATCACCCGGGAGCGCGCGAATCGGACGGAATCGATATCGCTGTCGAGGCCGATGATCCGTCCGTCGCTACGCATCGCCTGACGGAGGTTCAGGGGATAACGCGCCGTGCAGGTTCCGATGTCGAGGTAGTTGCCGATCGTCCCCCAGCGGCCGGTGGCCCGAAGAATTTCGCGTACCCGGCTCAGTTCGACGATCTTGAGCGCTTCGTCTTCGGGCGGCAGGCCGAAATCGTAGCGCGCCAGCCAGGTGGGGGCGTAGTCGATCCGCGCGCCGGCGCTCTCGAAACTTTCGGTCAGCTTGTCCAGGAAGGCGTCGAGCGGGCTCCCTTGCTCCCATAAGGCATCGAAGTATTCCTCCAAGCGCTTGCGAAGGTCGGGGAATCCCTCGAAGGCGTGGGTGTAACTCTCCAACCGGGTGATCGTTTGCCGATGCGCCACCCGAAAGATGTCGACGCGCCAGTCGTCGTAAATCGCCAGCTCGGCCTCATGGCCGCCGCGCGCGCTCAGCCAGGGGGGCGGCGCTCCAACTCTCTCCGCGTGGACCATTCGGATGCTGCAACCTCCGGCCGCCAGCGCGCGCATCGCGCCGCAGAGTCTGGCGAACTTCTCGCGTAACTCCCGGCATCCCTCGCGGTCGTGGTATTTCCGCCGCCGCAGGTACTCGTCGTGCCACCAGGCGATTTCCTGTTTCGGCGGGCGCTCCAGAAGGAGCACCCGCTGGACGAGGCCGTTTTGCGCCAGACGGCAGTTGACCCTGGCATTGGACTCCAGAATTCCGGGGTCTCCTTCCGTCCAGAAGCCGGACGACAGATAGGTCGTTGTTCTGAATTTCCGCTCGACCCGCTCCAGCGCCTCGCAATAGGCAGAGATGCACGCCCGCTCCGAGTTGAGGGTGAACGGCTCGGAGCGTTGTTCACCCGAGGAGAAAAACGCTCCGAGCGCCCGTGCATTGATCTCCGAATCCCGCAACTCGTGCAGCAAGGACCTGCGAAGACCAAAATCGTCGCGCTCGGCTTCTTTGATGCCGTCGGAACACCAACCGGATAGACGGCCCTGCAGAGAGAGAACCACGGCTTCCGCCGAGGAAGCTTCCCGAAAATCCTCGGCAAGAACGAGCGACGAAGCCGGG